>JAQUZK010000083.1 GCA_028691335.1 Candidatus Izemoplasmatales bacterium | reverse complement strand
TACCTGATAGATTATTTCACTAGAAAAAACCTTGACTTCATCAAAGCTTGCCTTCGGACTTTTAGGAATAAATACAGTTACAGCTATAACAGCCACAACAGTAACACTAAAAGCCTGAATCAAACCCTTAATAACTTCAAGTTTGGTTCGATCTTTTAACTTCTTTTGAAATATCTTTAATCTAGACATAAATCAATCCTTTTCTAGTTTTTATTTTAACTATTTTAATCAATAAAACAAGCCCTTATAAGAAAAAAAATTAAATGCTAAATTTTATGATGATTCCGATTATAACCTAAGGACAATTTTACCGATTAAATTTCTTTTGTTTTGTCACAAAATATGATATTATTTTGATATAGTTTTAAAATATAACTTTTATGAAGAAAGGGATGCTTAATGAGAGATCCGAAACAGAAAAATACACCATTTTTTACAAAGTTAAAAGAATACGGAAATAGTCGTGTAGCACCATTTGATGTACCCGGTCATAAACTTGGTCGAATCGAAAATGATATGCAAAAATATGTAGGTAAAAAACTATATTTGCTTGACGCTAATTCCCCAGTCGGTTTAGATCATCTAAATTATCCAACGGGAGTCATCAATGAAGCCCAAGGCTTGATGGCGGAAGCCATGAGCGCTGATAGATCATATTTTCTTACCAACGGGACTACAACTGGTATTTTAGCTATGGTAATGAGCGTATGCAAAGCTAATGATAAAATAATTTTACCAAGAAATGTACACAAGTCTGTAATTAATGGACTTATCTTAAGTGGAGCTATGCCGATTTTTATAAAACCTAATATCGATGAATTAGTAGGAATAGCTAACGATGTAAGCTTTGACATAGTAAAAAAAGCCATCGATGACAACCCCGATGCAAAAGCTATATTTTTGATAAACCCAACCTATTTCGGCGTTGTATCAGACATTAAAAGAATAACAGATTATGCCCATACTCATAACTTAGTAGTTATGGTGGATGAGGCACATGGAGCTCAGTTTTACTTCTCTCATCGTTTACCTCTCGGAGCTATGGAAGCCGGTGCGGACATCAGCGCAACATCAATGCATAAAACTGCAGGCAGTTTAACACAAAGCTCGGTAATTCTTACAAAAGGCGAAAGAATTGATCATCAAAGATTGAGAGCTACTTTAAATATGTTGCAATCTACATCTCCTAGTTCTTTACTAATGGCCTCTTTGGATGTGGCGAGAAAAACAATGTATTTTGAAGGTAAAACTAGAGTAACAAACATTCTTAAACTAGCAAAAATAGCTAGAGAAAAATTGAAAACTATCCCAGGAATTTCTGTTATAGATAAAGATTACCTACTAAATCAAGGCTGTTTTGACTATGACGAAACTAAACTGATGGTTAAAGTAAGTGATTTAGGGTTATCAGGATTTGATGTATATCAAATGATGAAGAAAAATTATAACATCCAGTTAGAACTAGCAGAATCGCATATGATACTTTGCGTATTAACGATTGGTACGACAAAACAAGATTTAGAAAGACTAGTTATTGCATTTAGAAAGCTGTCAGAAAAATACTTTAAATCTAGAGATAAACTTCCTAAAATAGAGTTTAGATATCAATTCCCTGAACCTTATGCAAGACCACGTGATGCTTATCACGCACCAAAAAATTTAGTTAAGCTAGAAGATGCAGTTGATGAAATCTCAGCTGAATCTATCATGATTTATCCACCAGGAATTCCAATTATAATCCCAGGTGAGGTAATAACTGAAGATGTCGTTAAAGACATCAAATTCTACAAAGAAAAAGGCGGAGCCCTTCAAAGCGATATCGACAATGATACAGATATCGATTATGTTCAAATTGTAGATAAAGAAAATTGGATTAAATATGAAGGAGACTTAATATGAAAAAAGTTGATTTATCATTTCAAAGTTGTAAATCAGAATATAATGAAAGCAAGGTAGTATTATTCTCTGTACCTCTTGATAATACAACATCATATCGCCCAGGCACGAGATTTGCCGGCAATGCAATTCGAGTAGAATCAATAGGCATCGAATGGTATTCGCCCTATAAAAATATGGATTTAAAGGATTATCATACAGTTGATATCGGTGATTTAGAATTGCCTATGGGACTTGTAGAAGAGTCACTAGAAATAGTATATGAGAATACTAAACAAATTCTTCAAGACTCTAAAAAACCAATGATGATAGGCGGAGAACATCTAGTTACTTATCCAGTCGTTAGAGCTTTAAAAGAAAAATACCCTGACCTCAATATAATTCATCTTGATGCCCATACAGACTTACGTGATGAATTTCTTGGAAGAGAACTTTCACACGCAACTGTTATAAAAAGGTGTTATGACATTTTAGGGGATAACAGAATCTATCAATTTGGAATTAGATCAGGAGATAAAAGTGAATTTAAATTCGCTGAAGATGGTCATACTTTCATGAGGAAATTTGATTTTGAAGGTTTAGAAGAAATAATCGATAAAATTAAAGATAAACCAGTATATATAACAATCGATCTAGATGTTTTAGATCCATCAATTTTTCCTGGAACGGGTACACCTGAACCAGGAGGCATGTCTTTCAAAGATCTACTAGACGCTATGAAAAAATTTGAGAAACTAAACAATGTTGTTGGAGCGGACTTAGTAGAATTAGCTCCAATGCTTGACAGTTCAAATGTCTCTACAGTTGTAGCTGCTAAAGCATTAAGAGAAATGATATTGTTATTGCATAAATAGTATGGAATCAATACGAGAATTATATAAAATAGGTAGAGGTCCATCTAGTTCTCATACAATGGGCCCAGAAAAAATTTGTCAAGAAGTCAAAAAAAACTACCAAGGTGACTTTTACGAAGTTACTCTTATGGGTAGTTTAAGTTTTACGGGACTAGGACATTTAACTGATAAAATAATACGCGAGACTTTAGTGAATGCAGAAGTTCATTTTTCTAAAGAACTTAAATTAGAACACCCCAACACTATGGACATCATTATCTATAAAGATAATCAAATTATCGGTAAAGAAAGGTACTATTCTATCGGTGGTGGTTCAATTTTAAGAAAAGGCGATGAGTTAAAAGAGAAGAATCATGTATACCCACATAAAAATTTTCAAGAGATAAAAGACTACTGTAATCAAAATAATTTAACCCTATATGAATATGTGTATAAACATGAAGACAAAGACTTCAAAGACTTCTTAAGAAACATCTGGAGAGTCATGAAAGAAACTATCAATTTAGGGCTCCATCAAGAAGGATATCTCCCTGGACTTTTAGAAGTCAAAAGAAAAGCTCAATCTCTTTTACATGACTTAAAAAACAAAGTATCGATTGAACTAAGACTCTTAAGCGCTTATGCATACGCTACCTCTGAAGTTAATGCAAGTGGCGGAACTGTAGTTACAGCACCTACTTGTGGAGCTAGTGGTGTATTACCAAGTCTTTTGTATTATATGAGAGATATTAGAAAGTATGCTGACGAGAAAATATTAGACGCCTTAGCTACTGCTGGAATCATTGGTAACATAGTAAAACATAATGCATCTATCTCAGGAGCTGAAGCTGGTTGCCAAGCTGAAATAGGAACAGCTTGCGCTATGGCCGCATCTGCTTACAGTGAACTTGAAAATGGTTCAATTGAAGTAATAGAGTATGCTGCCGAAATCGCCTTAGAACATCATTTAGGACTTACATGTGATCCAATCCTTGGTTACGTTCAAATACCCTGTATAGAAAGAAATGCAGTCGCTGCAGTTAGGGCAATGAATGCCGGCGAACTAGCAACATTATTGATTGATACTAGATTAGTTTCTTTTGACACCGTGGTTGAAGCAATGATGGAAACAGGAAAAGATTTACTTGAATCATATCGTGAAACCAGCATTGGGGGTTTGGCGAAACACTATAAAAAAAAGGTTTAGATTTTTTCTAAACCCTTTTTTATTCTTCTACTCAAATAAATATATCCAAACACTAAATACTGGATCATCATAAAGATTCCTATATATAACAATGAAAACCAGGAAAAGCCCCTAAAAAAGTCTTTTACAATTCCAAAGACATTTAACAAATCCCAACTATTATATCTAAGAAAACGACCAATATAAATACCAATGCTTGATATCAAAGGAATAAAAATAAAATACAGATGGCGAAACTTTTTAAACCTAATTTTAAACTCTTCATAGAAATAATCAAAACTGAAAAAAGCCGTCATTATACCAAGCATAGCTCCAATAAAAAGATGAAAATATGCTAAATAGCTTGGTATATCCTGTAAATAAGATAATGTATAACCTGTATCAACCATGTAATTATCTTTACTAAGATATATCAAATCAGTCACTAAATAAAGGCTATTTGGATAAAAGAAAAACCAAGACAAAAATAAGACTAAACTCCAGATTTTACTCTTCTTAAACCTCTCAAATAAATATACAATAAAAACAGGAATAAAAGCCAAAAAAGCATTCCAAATCATCATAATATGTATACCATCTAATACTATCAAAGAAACAATAGCTGATAAAAAATAAAACCCAACAAAGATCACTAAATGTATCACAGCTTGAACATAGGATACGGACCGATTCATCATATACACCACCAAATATGTAAAACAAGTGAAAAATCACTTGTTTTTTAAATTATATTCAATTCTTTACCAACTTTTTCAAAAACATCAATCGCAAAATTAAGATCTTCTTTTGTATGCATTGCACTAATCATACATCTTAATCTTCCCGTGCCTTTTGGAACTGTTGGAAATACTATTCCTGATACAAAAACTCCATTTTTTAATAATTCTCTTGAAAACTCCATAGTTTTTGACTCACTACCTACCATTACTGGAGTAATAGGAGTTTCGCTATGGCCTATATCAAAGCCTAACTTAGACATTTTTTCTTTAAAATATCTTGCATTATCCCACAATTTATCTGTATACTCTTCACTTTCCATTAACATTTTTACAGATTCAATTGTCGCTCCAATAGCAGCTGGAGGTAATGCGGTCGAGAATAACAAAGGTCTAGCGCGGTGTAATAACCAATCTTTAACAACTGCTTTAGATGCAACATAACCACCAATCACACCAATTGCTTTAGAAAGTGTTCCAATTATAAAATCTACTTGTCCATGTAATTTAAAATGATCCACAGTTCCCCTACCGCTTTCACCAAGAACTCCGCTTCCGTGAGCATCATCTACATAAGTCAAGCAATTAAATTTTTTAGCAATCTTAACTATTTCTGGAAGTTTAGCTAAATCTCCATCCATAGAAAAAACTCCATCAGTAATAATCAAAACAGTATTATAGTTATCTCTTTTTTCTTTTAATATTCTCTCTAAATCTTCCATATTAGAATGCTTATAAACAGCCTTATCAGCTCTAGATAATCTAACACCATCAATTATAGATGCGTGATTCAACTCATCACTAATGATTAAATCACCCTTATTTACTATCGCTTGAATAGCACCGATATTACAATTAAGTCCTGATTGAAAACAAGTTACAGCTTCTTCTTTTTTAAACTCAGCTAGAAGAATCTCTAAATTCTCTAATAGATCCATATTACCAACTATAGTTCTAACACTTCCTGTTCCAGCTCCGTATTTTTCAACAGCCTCAATTGCGGCTTTTTTCACTCTATCATGGCTAGCTAGACCTAGATAATTGTTTGAGGATAGATTAACCACTTGATTATGATTCAAATCAATTACATTAGAACATGGACCATAGTTTATCGGTAATTTTCGATAAACTCCATCTTTCTTTAGCTCTTCAACTTGATTTTTTAAATACTCTAAACTATTTCCCATTTTATACCTCACTCTCCTGGAATTAAAATAATCTTACCACAGTTTTTATTATTCATAACTTCTCCAGCTTCATTTATCTTACTTAGAGGAAACTGATGAGTAATTATTTTATCTAAATGCAATAAATCATTATCTAATAATTCTTTCACTTTATACCAAGTATCATAAATTCTTCTACCGACAACTCCGTATATATGTATACCTTTAAATACAATGTCATCTGCGATATTTAAACAAACATTTTCACTTGGCAAACCTAACATTGACATTCCGCCACCAGCTTTAATATATTTAAAAGCTGCTTCAATCGCGCTTCTATTTCCGGAAAACTCACAAACAACATCCGCGCCTTTGTGGTTTGTATATTCCATAACTTTTTCATAAGTATCTTCTTCAATTGGATTAATAACATGAGTAGCGCCTAATTCTTTAGCTAAATTTCTTCTAAATTCATTGACTTCAATCGCTATAACTTTCTTCGCTTTACAAGCTAAAGCAACATCAACACCCATCAACCCAATCGGACCACAACCAACGATTACAACGGTC
>JAQUZK010000082.1 GCA_028691335.1 Candidatus Izemoplasmatales bacterium | reverse complement strand
AGTGAAAGATGAAAATGAAATATATCGAAGATTTAAAGATTGAGTTAAGTAAAACCGATTTAACTGATTATGAAATTAATGAAATTGTAGAAGACTTTCAAGAAATGATTAACGAAGCCTTAGAACAAGGCGTTGAAGAAAAAGACTTTGAAGCTAAGTTTGGTAATCCCAAACAATTAGCTAGTGAATTAGGTACTGAATACAACGAGAAACAAGAGAAAAGTGAGGGGAAATCAAATATGAGATTTTCACCAATTAATAATTATAATATTCAAATTGAATTATGTAATGAAGATATCAATTTAGATGTAATAGATGGAAACGAAATACTAGTGGATTTTAAGGGTGTAAAAAGAATAAAAGATTACGAAATTAATTATGTAGATTCAAGTTTAGTAATAAAATGCCCTAAAAAATATAAAACAAATATTTTCAATTTTAAAGGAAAAAGTCAGTTTAATATATTTTTACCAAAAAATATCATGGTTGATAGTATTAATATTATAAATATTAATGGCGATGGAGAAATTAAAGAACTAATTGCTAATAAATTTAAAATTAAAGTCACTAATGGAGATTATAGATTTTTTGATTGTAACTTTGCTTTAAGTGAAATTGAAACAGTAAATGGAGATTATGAGTTTAAAAATTATAAAGGCGAAAAATTATCTGTTTCTTTAGTGAATGGAGATTTAAAATTAGGAAATATAATACTCAGTGGAGATTTTTCAATAAATACAGTTAGCGGAGATGTCAAAATCAATGATTTTGTGTGTATAGATTCTTTTATTAAATCTGTTAGTGGAGATATTAATGCAATTGATTTTTATCCAGAAAACTTAACATTAAAAACTATATCTGGGGATGTTGATATTAAAAACAGTGATAAAATGAAAATTATCAAGAACTTTAAAAAGACAACTATAAGCGGAGACATTGTAATTCGGTAAAAAATGTAAAAGAGAAATATGATGAAATTATGAAAAATGGTTTAAATTGGTAATTTATCTAAATAAATATTAGATTAAATGATATAATGAATTTAAAGTTTATGGAGAAAAGGAGAAAATGATGGATTTAAAACAAAAGTTTAGAGAAAACGTTAAAAAAATTAAAGCATACATTTATGTTTTACAGCTAGCAGGATGGGACTCAAACACTGAAGCTCCTAGAAATTCATTTAAAAGAAGGGGAGAGATTTTAAATGTGTTAAGTAAAGAATTATTTTCTTTACAAACTAGCCCTGAAACTATAAAGGCGATTAATGAACTATATAGTAATATTGATGAATATGATGATTTATTTCAAAGAGAAATAAGAAAAGCAAAAAGATCAATTGACAAGATAGTAAATATACCAGAAAAAGAATACTTAGAATACCAAAGACTTATTAATGATTCTCAATTAATTTGGGAAGATGCAAAGCATAATAATGATTTTGAATCATTCAAAAAGAATCTAGAGATAATATTTGACTATAACAAAAAATTTGCGTTATATTACGCTCCAGACAAAAATCCATATGATACTATGTTAGATGATTATGAAGAAGGTATGAGCACAAAAGACTATGACATATTTTTTGATGCCTTAAAGAAAGACTTAGTTCCTTTTGTTAAAGAGATTTTATCAGCTAAAAAAGAAGACTATTCAAAGTTTATAAACAATAAATATGATGTTAAGAAACAAGAAGAATTTTGTGATTACTTAATTGATGTTTTAAATTTTGATCGTAATAGCGGTTTAATGAAAAAATCTGTTCATCCTTTTACTTGGAATACATCTCCAGAAGATGTAAGGTTTACTACGAAATATTTAGAAAATTATGTATTTTCTAGTATTTTTGCGGCAATTCATGAATTAGGACATGCTCTTTATGAGCAACAAGTATCTACAGATTATGATAATACTTTGTTAAATGGTGGAACTTCTATGGGTATTCATGAATCGCAATCAAGATTCTATGAAAACACAATAGGTAGATCAGAAGAGTTCTGGAATACTCATTTTAATAAATTTAAAGAATTATTTCCAGAACAAACAAAAGACTTTACCGCTAAAGATATGTATAAAGCAGTGAATCAGGTTGAAGCATCATTAATAAGAATAGAGGCTGATGAGTTAACATATCCTCTACATATCATGTTAAGATATGATATCGAAAAAATGATGGTTAATGGAGAAATTACTGTTGATGATTTACCTGAAGTTTGGAACAATAAGATAGAAGAGTATTTAGGAATTAGACCAAGCAATAATTCAGAAGGTGTTCTTCAAGATGTTCATTGGAGCGGAGGTATGATTGGATATTTTCCAACTTATGCATTAGGAACAGCTTACTCAGCTCAAATTTATCATGCGATGTTAAAAGACTTGGATGTTTTTAAGATTATTCGTGAAAATAGAATTGAAGATATCAACTCATGGTTGAAAGAGAAACTTCATAAGTATGGTTCAAGTAAAACACCAAAAGAGTTATTGGTTATGATTACTAAAGAAGAATTCAACCCAAAATATTATATAGATTATTTAAAAGAAAAATACTCAAACTTATATTTAAATAAATAATAAAGAAAATTTTAAGGAGGAATATATGTTATTAGAACAAAAATTAATTGAACAAATCCTTGATTCTGCTTTAGAAACAGGTGCAGATTTTTCTGAAGTATATATTGAAGATCACAGTGCATCAGTTTTACAATCAGTATCAGGAAGGTTAGAAAAATCTAATAATACTAGATCTTTTGGAGTAGGAATTCGTGTTGCGAAGAAATTCCAATCTGTTTATGGATATACCAATAGTAAGAATCCAGAAGATTTAATAAAATTAGCAAAGGATTTATCAAAATCATTTCATGATGAGACTTTAACAAAAAGGACTCCATTAATGGAACTTGAAGTGGGAAAAAGACATCTTGTAAAGATTAAACCAAGTGAAGTTAAGATTCCTGAGAAAGTTAAACTACTTAAAGAAGCTTACAAATATGCAAGTGAATATGATGAAGTTATTAAACAAGTTATATGTTATTTAGTAGATGATGAAAAAGAAGTTTTGATAGCTAACTCAGAAGGTAGATTTGTTACTGAAACACGTGTTAAAGTTAGATTAATGATATCTGCTGTAGCTTCTGATAAAGGCATGATGCAAACAGGTTCTGATGGTGATGGTTCAGGAAAGGGATATGAGTTTTTATTCGATGAAATGGACATTAAATCACATGCAGAATCAGCTGCGAGAATAGCTAAAACTATGCTATACGCTGATGATTGCCCTAGCGGGGTTATGCCTGTGGTTATAAATAACGCTTTTGGTGGAGTGATATTTCATGAAGCATGTGGACATTCTTTAGAGGCTACATCAGTAGCTAAAAACGCATCTGTTTTTTGTGGTAAACTAGGGACAAAAGTCGCTTCTGATATAGTTACTGCTATTGATGATGGAACGATTGAAAACGGTTGGGGATCAGCTAATTATGATGATGAAGGTTACCCGCAACAACGTCGTGTTTTAATTGAAAATGGTATATTAAAATCTTATATGATTGATAAAATAAACGCTAGAAGAATGGGTATGGAACCTACAGGTTCCTCAAGAAGACAAGATTACAAGTTTTCTCCTACCTCAAGAATGAGTAACACATTTATTGATAACGGTACTTCAACTTTTGAAGAAATAATTGCTAACACAAAATTTGGTCTTTTCGCTAAAAAAATGGGCGGCGGTTCAGTTAATCCTGGTAATGGAGATTTCAACTTTAGTGTTATGGAAGGTTATATGATTAGAGATGGTAAGATAGCTGAGCCTGTAAAAGGTGCTGCTCTAGTTGGGAATGGAGCTGAAATCTTACACAAAATTGATATGATAGCTAATAACCTTGAAAGACAAAGAGGAATGTGCGGTTCAGCTTCTGGGTCAATTCCAGCTGACGTTGGGCAACCAACAGTAAGAGTAACTGAAATTACTGTCGGCGGAAGAAAGAAAGGAGCGTAAAGATTATGAATTTAGATTTATTATTTAAAAAAGCTAAGGAAAAAGGAATCTCAGATATTCAAATTTATTCTAGTGATAGAACATCTTTAAGTATTGAAGTTTTTGCAGGTGAAGTAGACAAATACGAAATCGCAGATACAAAAGCTTTAACTGTTAAAGGTGTATATAACAATAAGATGGGTACATTTAGAACAGAAATACTTGAAGATGATATAATTGATGAAATACTAGATACAATAATTGCTAGTGCAAAAGAAATCGACTCATTAGATGATGCAATTATCTATGAAGGTGATGAACATTATGAAAAATTAGATGACTTATATAATGAAAATCTTTTTAATCTAGATGTTCAGAAGAAAATTGATACAATTTTAGCTTTAGATAAATATCTTCATGAATATGATGAAAGAGTTACTGTTGTGGAAACAATGTACTCTGAGACTAATGGAGAAGTTTTACTTAAAAATTCAAAAGGTATTAATTTAAATAATAAGGCAAATTCTGCTTATATTGGCGGAAGTGTTATTGTTAAAGATGATTTTGATCAAAGAGTAGGGTTTGACGTAACGATTTCAAATGATTTTAATGATTTTGATATTGAAAAAATCGGAAAAGATATTGTTGATGATGCTTTAGCTTCTTTAGGAGCTAAACCTGTGCCATCTGATAATTATGAAATAGTTTTCTCTAATGGAGCTATCGCAACTTTATTATCAGCTTTCCAAGGGATTTTTTCTGCGGATAGTGTTCAAAAAGGTCTATCACTTTTAAAAGATAAACTAAATGAAGTGGTAGGATCTGATTTAGTAACAATAGTGGATGATCCATTTATGAAAAAAAGTTCTAGTTCAAGGTCTTTTGATGATGAAGGTGTAGCTACCCATTACAAAGAATTAGTAAGCAATGGTGTGTTAAAAACATATTTACACAACTTAGTTACTGCTAAAAAGGATGGAGTTAAATCTACAGGTAATGGATTTGGCGGAAGCGTAAGTGCTGTCAACTTAAAGTTAGAAGCTGGTAAAAGCACTTTAGAAGAAATGATTTCCAGTTGTGAAAAAGGTATTTTTATTACAAATGTTCAAGGAGCTCACGCTGGAGTTAATGCAGTAAGTGGAGACTTCTCTCTTCAAGCTTCTGGGTATTTATTAGAAGAAGGGAAGAAAATACGTCCTGTAGCCCTTATTACTGTTGCGGGTAATTTCTTAGAAATGTTAAAAGATATTACTATGGTTGGTAATGATAGTAAGATGAGTTATTATGGTATTACTTCACCTTCAATAAAGGTTAAATCAATGCCAGTTTCAGGAAGTTAATAATATTTTGTTTTGTTAAAGATGACTAGTTGTTTAGTCATCTTTTTTTTACATTTTACTTGTTATTGATGTATTTTTATAGACTAAATGGTAAGATATTATTAAACTAGGAGGTTTCTTATGGAGAATAATAAAGCACTAATTAATATTAATAGAAAAAGTTTTTTTAATGTACTAATTATTTTAGGCTCTTTAATGGTAATTGCGTTTTTGTTAACTTATTTATTACCTCAAGGTATCTACTTAAGAGATGATTCTGGATCAATTATTGCGGATACATATCAAAAACTACCAAAAGAAAACTTAAAAATATGGCAATTTTTTTATGCTCCAATTGGTTTGTTATTTAGCAGCGATGGACTAAATGTAATAATGATTTCTTTATTTTTGTTTATTCTAGGTGGATTTTTTACGGTAATGGATAAAACAAAAGGAATTGTCGTTATTATCAAGAAATTAGTCGGAAAGTATGGAGAGAATAAGCATTTACTTATTAGATTAGTTACATTGTTTTTCATGGTTTTTGGGGCTTTCTTTGGTATTTTCGAAGAATCAGTTGCGCTTTTACCGATAATGATTATCTTATGTTTATCATTAGGGTATGATACATTAATGGCTTTAGGATTAACTGTTTTAGCAGCGGGTTTTGGTTTTGCAAGTGCTATTACTAATCCTTTTTCTGTTGGGATAGCATCAGAAATTGCTGGAATTAATATTTTAAGCGGTGTATTTTTTAGGATAATAGTATTCGTTATAATGTATTTTGTAGTTTCTACTTTTTTAGTAGATTATGCAAAAAAAATTGAAAAAGATCCTAAAAAATCTTTATCTTACGAGGATGATATTATAAAAAGAAAAGACTTAAATACCGATTTTACATTAAAAATTGAAAATGAGCATAAAATCTTTAAAACTTACGTTGCTATTTTTATTGTTTTATTAGTATTTATAGTTTTATCATCTCTATTACAGCTTATTCTACAATTAGAAATTCCGACGATTATTTTAATGAGTATAACTTTTTTAGTAGGCGGATTATTAGGTGGGATTTTAATAAATAATGACTTTGTTCTAACTCTTAAAATATTTTTTAAGGGAATGCTTGCGGTGATGCCTGCCGCA
>JAQUZK010000081.1 GCA_028691335.1 Candidatus Izemoplasmatales bacterium | reverse complement strand
TTTTTTGTTCCATGTACTCTTGCAGGTATAACTTTAGTGTTATTTAAAACAAGAACATCTCCTTTTTTTAAATATTCACCAATATTTTTGAAATTGTCATGCTTTATGTTAAAATCACTTCTACTAGTTACAAGTAGACGTGAATTACTCCTTACTTTTAAAGGTGTTTGAGCAATTAATTCTTCAGGTAAATTATAATCAAAATCTTTGGTTTTCATTAAAACAAACTCCCTTGATAATTCTTTTTTAAGTGTCTATATGCTTTTTCAGTAACTACTCTACCTCTAGGTGTACGACTTATAAAGCCTTTTTGGATTAAGAAAGGTTCATAAACATCTTCTAAAGTCCCTGCATCCTCACTGATTGAAGTAGCTATAGTATCTAGTCCTACTGGACCTCCATGATATTTTTCAATAATCCCTAACAAATACTCTCTGTCTTTGTTATCTAAGCCTAAATCATCTATTTTTAGCTTACTTAAAGCTTTTTTTGTTACTTCAAGATTAACAAAACCATCGCTTAAAATATCCGCAAAATCTCTTACTCTTCTAAATAAACGATTTACTATTCTTGGTGTGCCTCTACTACGTTTAGCAAGTTCTGTTATTGCTAGGTCTTCTATTTGGCATTCATATATTTTTGCAGTTCTTTGACAGATTACTTCCAACTCATGATCATTGTAAAACTCAAGCTTATGGATAATTCCAAATCTATCTCTTAAAGGGCCGGTTAGATCTCCAAATCTCGTTGTAGCTCCAATAAGAGTAAATGGCGCTAAATCAACTCTTATTGATTTTGCCCCTGAGTCTTTTCCGACAACAATATCGATAACATAATCTTCCATAGATGAATAAAGAATTTCTTCTACAATTTTTGGCAAACGATGTATTTCATCAATAAAAAGAACATCTCCTGGTTCTAGAGAGGTAAGTATTGCAGCTAAGTCACCTGTTCTTTCAATAGTCGGTCCACTTAACGATTTTATATTTACACCCATTTCATTAGCGATAACTTGAGCTAAAGTTGTCTTGCCTAGTCCTGGAGGTCCGTAAAGTAAAACATGGTCTAATGATTCATTTCTCATCCTAGCTGCTTTAACAGCTATTTCAACCATTTCTTTAACATCGCTTTGCCCAATATATTCCGCAAAACTCTTCGGCCTTAAGGTAACATCGACCTCATCATCAACTAGAAGATTGTTACTAATTATACGTTCATCCATATCAACACCTCATTTATATTATACCAAATTATCATCAAAAATCACTGTTTATTTGTTTTGAAGTGTTGAATAAAAAATATTTATATAATATAATTAAAACTGAAGTAAGTTATGGAGTGATTAAATGGCAAAAAAACGCGATATTTTATCAAACTACTTCAATGGTTTTAACAACTTTAAGCAAACATATTTAACCCGTTTAAATCAATTAAAACGGGATTTTAATAATGAAAAATATGAATACGACAAACTATTATTAAAAATAGAACAAGAGTATAGTCAAGAACATGAAAAACATCTTTGTGTTTTCCTCGAAGAAGAAAACGAAAACAAGAAGTTAATAGATACTATCAAACAAGACTATAATGAAAGGTTTGAACAAATTCAGCTTGACTTAAAAAAAAATGAGAATGATAATTTACTAGAGATTGAAAACGAGAATATTTTATATCAAGAAATTCAAGATCAATTTGAAGAAAGAAAACAAGAAGCTTTAACTAGATATCTTGATTTAATCAAAGATAGCAATCGATTAATTGATGAATCTGTAGAAGTTCATGTAAACTTCATCAACGATCAAAACGAACAAAACAAAAGCCTTAAAGACTATTATCAAGATATTAACAGTTTCTTAGCTAATGATTTGCTTAACACCATGGAAAAGGCTAAAAATGCGTTAAATAGTTTGAATGAAAATTTAAAATATTCTAATCTAAGTGATTCTAAAGAACTAAACCAAACAGCTTTAAAGTCATTAGAATTACTTCGTGGAACACAAAATAGTACGATTTCCATATTCAAAGAAAACACAAAAAATCTCGAAGAAGAAAGAGATCGAATTAGAAAAATATCTAGAACAAAACAAAAACCACATTCTGAAATGAATCAAGAAATGATTCAGGATTACGTAAATCAAATTAGAAATGTACAAAAAAATAAAGTTGAGTTTGAAGCACAAGTAAAAAATGATTTAACTTCTTCTCTTGCAAAGTTATATCCTCGTATTATTAAAGCTGAAGAAGAAAATAATAATGAAGATTTAAAGAAATATATTTATCAAAAAGAAATTATCGAAAAGAAAGCTGACTACTTATTAAAGCGAAGTGAAACTCTTTCTAGCTTCACAATTAGAAAATACCAACAAGAGATCAAAAAAATCAAGATTGATTCCTTCAAACGTAGTGAAGAAATCAAACTTGCTTATTCATTACCTATAGCATTCTTACAAAACTCTGTTGATGTGTATTCTAACTTTGCTTTTTATTTAAATCAAAGCTTTGATGAACTTGATAGATTATTGAATAGTTTAGTTGATTTCCATCAAGAGTTTTTAGACATTAAAACAAATTTTATTAACTCTACATCAAAAGCCTACGAAGATTATAAAATCAATCTCATAGTACGAATAAATGATATAACTGAAAACTTAACTAAATTAATTTCTAGAATTGATGATGTATCTCTTCAAATAGTAACTTTAGAATCAAAAAATAGGTTAGACATTGCAGAAGTAAAAAAAAGAATAGAGAATCTTGAAATTACTGGAGATTATAATAAATATTTAGCGTCATTAGAAAATGACCAGTTTTTTGCTATATATCAACATAAAATTAATCTTGATAAAATTAAAAACTCTAAAAACTACAAAATCAATTTACTGGATATTAACAAGAACGTCTTAGAATTACATCAAAATACAGAGTTAAATCAAGTTCATCTGCAAAATGTGATTAATAGCAGTAAAAACGAACTTAATATTCACGAGAGATATTTTGATATGTTACTCGAAGAATATGACACATTTTTTACTCAACAAAACAAATTAGCCTTTATATTATCTAATATAGCTAAATTAGAAATTACTAACAATATAAAAACTACAAATTATTATTACGCCAAAAAGTACTTTGAAATTAAAAAAAGTCATGATAAAGATGATTCTTTAAGATCAATTGCTGTTGTCGATTATGTTCATCATATTCAAAAACTTATAGACATAAATAATTCTAGTACAAAGTCTCTATCAGATTACTTAAAAATTAGTGAAAATGATATGTCTTATCTGACGATAGTTGAGAAAAACAGACTTTCATTACATCGTCAAATTGATGAACTAGCTTTTAACAAGCATAAGATTTGCTATGAAGCAGCGAGTCTTTATATCCATGAAATGACTGATCTAAATAATCAGTTTAATGATGTATTATCAACTTATTTAGTTAAACTAAAACAACTTCTTCTATTTAACGAGTATCAAACTATAAACCATGAAGCAAAGATTGTTCAATCAAAAGGTTATATTAATAATATATCTTCTTTAATTACTTATATGACCAATTTAACATTAAAACTTGCTTACAAACATCAAGTTCCAAAAATAATCGAAGATTTAAGCGTTAATTATGAAACTACATTAAATATTATCAATGATTTAAGTTTGAAGACCTTTACCAAGCTTAAACCAAAATCAAATCAAAAAAAATATCATTATTTAGTTGAATCTTACCTAATTGAAACCATTAATATTATCAATAGTTATTATTCACATATAACTGAATCATTAGAGAATATTAGAGATTCAATAACTAAAAATGATTTAGAAGTTATTGCTAAATCACGAATTGAAGCAAAAAAACACCACGATATAATTGATAAGGAATATGACAAACTTGCTTATGAAGCAATAAATATTAAGAACAAACGCAAAAAAGAAATTCAAAAATTATATGATAACAGCCAGAGTTATAATGAGAATTTTAAAAAACAGGTTAAAGATTTAAATTCGATGTATCTAAAAATAAGCCATGATAGCCAAAAATTCTTAAATTATCTTGAAAAAAGTATTAATAAAAATATTTTAGAGAATGATAGGCGTTTATTAGTTTTGTTAAACCTAATAGATGAAGATATCGTAGTAACAAGAGAAAACTTTGAGAAAATACATAACAGTAATATTGAGTCTATCAATAAAATAAAAGAAAATCTAAAGATTACTTATGATGAAGAAGTAAAATTCATCCATGATTTAACTTTTACAAGAGATGAGGAAGTTAAAAACACGATTAATTTGCTTGAACAAAGAATTAATGAATTACCTAAAGAGAAAATAAAGAAACTATCTACTATAAAAGAAGATAAAATTGTTCTTTATGAAGAGAAAAGAAAAGAACTTCTTAATAAACTTAAAGAAATAGAAGCAAACAAGATGTTGTCTAAACCAGAATTACTTAAAGAGATAGAAAGCATTAAAAACAATTTATCTGACGAGTATGCAAATCTATACCATAATATCCAAGAACTAGAATCAGAATTTTTACAACAATTCACCTTGATTAACGAAGACTATCTAGAAAACTACCAAGATTATATTTCAAAACAAACCGCTAATCGTTTAATATTAGAGGATAAGTCTAAAGTTTATAGAGGTTTTGATAGACTAAATAAGTATCACCAAGATTTAGATACTATTTTCCAGATTAATTACAAAGAAATTATGAATATATCTTCAACTAGTCGTTCTAATGTAAAGAGTGAAAAACAAAAATCTAAGGATAAACAAGATAGAATTATCAATGCATAAAGGAGGAACTGTGGATAAAAATAAAGTTCAGTTAAACACTACTAATTTTAAAAAATACAGAGAAAATCTCGATAAATCTTTTAAAGAAGAGCTATCGCTTTTTGACCGTTTTTCTGAATCAATCATCCATAAAGCACAAACTCATAGGCAGATTACTCTAAACAACTTAAAAGAAAGTGAAGAATCTATTAAACAGCTTAAGTCTCGAGTTGAAGAAATTAAGAAAAGCATCTTCTTCCATGTAGAAACTCTAGTTATAGATCGTCAAAGAATAATTTTAGATACCGAAGAAAATATTAATAAGCATAATCAAAAAATTATTGAGTTCGAATATAAAAACGCTGAAAACAAAGTGAGAAATTTTGATTATCTTAATAAAGCATTACTACAATCCGTTTTTGATTTTTTCAATGAATTTAAAATGTATTATTCTAAAGACATAATTGACCTCGAAGATTTATATTCATTCCTTGAGGAAAAGAATAGAATTCTTGAAAAGATTATCCAAAAGTATCAGTTTGAAGTTTTGGAACTATTTTCTTCTCTAGATAAAGAAATTTTTGAAGTAAACGATAAGATTTCAAATTTGATAAAGAATAAAAATTCACAACTTCAAAGAATCTATGATTTTTATCAAAAAGAGACTAGTTCATACCTAGATAACCAATTAACTTTTAGTTCTGAAACTAATTTAGGTTCTCAAGAAATAAAAGATTTGCTTATTGATAAAGTAGAACAATTTAAAAACTTCAAAATTCATCTATTATCTCAAGAGGAAAAAATCCGTTTAATTCTTCATGATGAGTATAAAAGTTTATATGATAAAATACTGATAAAACAATTACAAAGAATAGGTAATGTGACTATTCATGATCCTTGTTTCTTTGATCATGTAGAAAACTCATTGATTGAGCTAAAAGAAAAAATTATTTATGCAAAAAACGAAAACTCTCCTAATCTTGATAAATACATCAAGAGGTATTTAAAAGTTGCAGATTATCAAAAACTTTATAATCTTGCAGAGGAAAAAACTAGACAGATCACAAAAAAATTCTTAAAAATGAAGAAAGGTGTTTTCTTTACTTATCAAAAAGAATCGAGAAAATTAATTAATCAAATGAATAATTATTTTCATCTTTACAAACACGTACTTAAAGTAGACCCTTTTTTAGCCCAAATAATTGGTGATAAAGCAACAAAGATTGTGAAAGATGAAATAAACTATCTATCAACTTTAAGAATTAATAAAGAACATAAGATAAATGTTAACTATGACTTAAAAACACTTAAATTGAATCAACAAATTAATGAGATTGAAGAAAAACTAATCTATGAAGTTGAAAGACAGTTGTATTTACAAGATATTGATATTTTAAGCCATTTACTAGATATCCAGATATTTTTTATTGAGAAGAAGACAGATACTGCATTATCTAAGAATCACCTTCTAGCTGAAAAAAATAATATATTTAAGCTTGAAAAAGCAATTAATTCATATATCAAATATGATACAAGAATTAATAATATAAATCGAAAATATCTTAATTTTATAACCTCTTTGATGATAAATCATGTTCGAATTGGCGAAAATCATAATATTAATTTAGTTGATGCTTTATCTGATATTAAATTAGCCTTAAAAGAATATGATATT
>JAQUZK010000080.1 GCA_028691335.1 Candidatus Izemoplasmatales bacterium | reverse complement strand
GCCTAATTCTTTAGCTAAATTTCTTCTAAATTCATTGACTTCAATCGCTATAACTTTCTTCGCTTTACAAGCTAAAGCAACATCAACACCCATCAACCCAATCGGACCACAACCAACGATTACAACAGTCTTATCTTCTACTTGAAAATGACATACAGTATGAACAGCATTTCCTAACGGTTCTTGTACGGATAAATGTAAAGGATTTTTTGCTTTGTCACTAACAAAACAATTTTGTGCAGGGATTTTTATATAATCCGCAAAACATCCATCTACATCTACACCTATAATCTTTGTATTTTCACAAATATGTCCTTCACCTCTTAAGCAAAACTCACACTTGTTACAAATGATATGTGTCTCTGCACTTACAATATTACCTACTTTAACTCTTGTAACATCAGTCGCTATTTTGATAATTTCTCCAGTAAACTCATGTCCAACTGTCAAAGGCAGTTTAAGACGGTTTTTAGCCCAATTATCATAATTATAAATATGTGAATCTGTACCACAAAAACTAACACTGTTGATCTTAATCAACACCTCACCTGGAACTAAATCAGTACTGATTGTTTTTTTTACAATTGAAAATCCTTTTTCCGGTTTATCTTTAACAACCGCCTTCATTTCAATCGTTTTTAGATTTGAAACATCTGTCATTTTTTTTCTCCTTTTTTACAAACGCTTACATCATATACATTATAACATAACCTTAAACTCTTTTAAAAAGTTTTTTAAGATTTTTTAATGAAAAAAAGGACGATTTTCGTCCTTTAAAAACTAATCAATTAAATGTCATCTTCTAACTTAAAACTCAAACACAACTTCGCTCCGCTCTCTTGATAATTCTCACTATTTAAATACTCTTTAAAATCAAATCCTAAATGAATGTTGATATTCTCTTGTTTAATATATTCATATACATTCTCAACTTCATCTAGAAGATCATCATGGTTTATTGTAAATGAAATATATCTTCCTTTAGGTAGTTTCTTAGTTACAACATCCTCTTGATCACAATCAAAAAGATGAGTTATCTCTACTAAAGCAAAATAATCCATTGTCTTCGATTCCATGAAGTCAAATCGATACATTTCTAAGCCTATAAACTTATTTGGAACAACTTTATGAGGTATATCTTCAAGATAAACCTGACGAAAATCATTCCACAAATCAGGAAGCTTATCATAATCTTTTGATTCGGCTTTTAAGCCGCCAATCAACTCAATTCCCGCATAATACCTTGTTTCATAATCATTAATGGTATAATCCATCAGTTTCACCTCTTTCTTAAAACATATTGTAATATATTATTTAATATTTTTCAAGAATCTAACTTCTACTAATGTTTATTTGAAAACTCAAACACTATACTTTCTTGATACAATTTATCTTTTTTGAGATACGGACTGCTCGCTTTTTCATTCACAAAACCTAGAGGGCTTTTCTGACATTCAAAACAAAGCGCATAATGCTTTTGATGTTCACCCAAATATTTAAGAGGATGTTCATTTATATTATTATGAGAGTAAAAAACTAAATGATCATATGTAGATCTAATTTTAATTAACCTTCCACTATTAGGTTCATAGACTGTAGCTAAAATATATCTTAAATCATTATCAGGAATGAAATATATATCATCTATACCACCTTTAGGTGTAGAACTTAGTTCTTTTACTGTTGAGCCAACCAATTTTTTCTTCTTAAAATTATATAATTCCTCAGATAATAATTTTCCCGAAATCAAGAGCTCATCACTCAATTCATGTCTAAGATTTTCTCTAATAAAAACTTCATGGTTATATATTTTTTCTTTAAGATTCCCAGATAAATTAAAATAAGCATGGTTAGTTAAGTTAAAAACAAAATCTTGATCAGTTTCAACTTCAAAGTTAATTCTAATCTTATCTCTTGAAACTTGATAGATAACTTTACACAAATAACTTACAATATCCTTTTCTTCATATAAAAACACTACTTCGGTATATTCGTCAAACTCATTTACCTCATAGTCAAAAAACTTATATGATAAACCTATATTACTACTATGAAGAGCATGACCATTATTATTTTTTTCTAGTTGATAAGTTTTATCTTTAGTTATAATTTCTCCGTTTTTAACTCTACCAGAGATTGGCCCTATTGAGGCGTTCAAATAGATATTGTTATTATAATAATCATCAATATTTTCATAAACCAAAACAATATCTTCCATAACACCTTTAAAATCTTTAGTTCTTAAAGAATATATTCCAGCACCATAATTCATCAATCCAATTTCTAAATCATCATAATAAACTTTAATAATCTCAAAACCTCTAATTTTCTTTACTTCATACATATAATCTTCTCCTTTAACTACAACCTTATTTTATCACAAAAACGAAAAAAAATTTATATAAAATAAAAAGATGAATTTCTTCATCTTTTTAAACCTTATTTTTTAATATCTTAGTAAGTTTCTTCCTTCTTGTTTTGCTAAATACATCAAATCATCAACTCTTTTAATAACGTCATCAATTGTTTCTTTTTCTTTGTATTCAACAACACCCATACTAACAGTAATATGTCCGACTTTAGGCATTTCCTTTTCTTGAATAGCATTATGTATTCTTTGAGCTAACACTATCGCTCCTTGTAATTCTGTACTAGGCAAAATCATGAAAAACTCTTCGCCTCCATAGCGAAACACTTCATCTTTTGCTCGTTTATCCTTGTTCACTAAATCAACTAACTCAATAAGCACTTGATCCCCAACTAAATGACCGTAGTTGTCATTGACTGCCTTAAAATAATCAATATCGAACATCAATAAAGAAAATGGTTTATTCTCTTTTAATTTTTTCATTATGCAGTCATTAATCTGTTCATACAACATTCTGCGGTTATATATATTAGTTAAAGCATCTCTTTCAGATAAATACTTTAATTTTTCTTCAACCTGTTTGGACTCGGTTATATCAAAAACTACCCCTTGTAGTATTAACGGTTTTCCTTCAGAATCTCTTTTAGTTACAGTACCTCTATCATAATACCATAGATAATGACCATCTAAATGTTGTATACGATATTCTACTTCATAAGCTTGAGTTTCTCCCTTTAGATGTTTTCTCATATTATTCATAACTCTAGAATAATCATCTGGATGTAATTTGTTAGTAAAAAACTCAAATCCAATCTCGCCAACCATTTTAGGGTCATATCCAATATTCATAGTTTTTCTATCGTTGAACAAAACTACATTCTTATCATAATACCATGCCCACTGTCCTAAATTTCCAGCCCATCTGAACTCTTCTAGAAAATTAGCGTTTTGACTCTTAAAACTCTCTTTAAGTTCATTGTTGTAAGCCTGAAGTTTTTCTATTTCCTTAATGAGTTCATCTTTAGAAAACTTGTTATAATTAATATCCATAAAATTACCTAATCCTCTCTATTCAGATTAATAAGTAATAACTTGATAATTAATTATAACACAATATTTATTTTAATATATCTAATCGACAGAAATTGTATTTGCCCATTCAATATATTGTTCTTTATTTCCTTCAAGATCTTTATTTAGACATCCTAAATTCATCACATAGTAATAATCATCACTTTCCATGCAAATCAACATATAGCCAAATTCAGTTCCGTCATTAGTAGCTGAATAATAAGCGTAGATATAATCTGTATCTGAATCAGATTCATAAATAGTAGCATCTTCATGTCCAGCATTAGCCAAAGAAGCTTCTGCGTAGTCTTGTAAACTATTTATTGTAGTATTTGTAAATAAACTTTTACTCTCTCTTGACCCCATAAAAATATCATCTAATGAAACAAGATAGAAAGGCACTAAAACTGTCTCTGTAACCGAAAAATCCTCATTTAAAGTAATGGTTATTCCAGATCCAGAAAACTCTTTTTCTGCAGGTTTAAATAGATCACAACCCGTCAAAGTAATCGCTGATAAAACTAATAATAACATTAAAACAACTTTTTTCATCTTATATCTCCTATATAATTTTTTTTAATACTAAACAATTATAGCATAATATCAATGATTGATGATAGTATATTTTTAAAATTAATTATTTTTCATTAAGATATATCGTTTTTATTTATAACCTATTATTTAATTTCTATAAATCGAGTAGAGGCTAAATATTTACTATTTTGCCTCTCTCACAAGACCTTGCGTACGGTTCACGTACAGAGCGGTTCAATCTATATTACAGTATGAATTTGTAGATAGTGGTCTCGTGCACTCACGAGGCCTCTTTTTTCTAATCTTTTATTGCTAATTACTCTTTGAACTATCCAAGCATGGGAGTTATATTTCAAGACTTAACTATATCAGCAGCAATTCTTGATCGTGTGCTACATCACAGCACTGTAGTTAAGATTATAGGTGAAAGTTATCGTCTAAAAGAAAGAAAGGGGTTCATGGCTTCAAAACAGAATAGATAAGATGTTTTGTATGTACATTTTTCTAAGGTGATTTATGTACAAAATTTAAATGTTATTGACACATACATCTCTGATACATGTGACAACGATTTCCCCTTTATAACATGCTCTTCACACATCTCTGTCTTTTTCTTTAAAGTTATTTTCATATAAAAAATGCTCCCTTAATCAGAGTGCATGGTTTAGTATACCATATCTCCAACTTTTGGAAGCTACTTCATTTAGAACTGGAGCAAGCGAGGGGAATCGAACCCCCATCATCTGCATGGCAAGCAGATGTTTTACCATTAAACTACACCTGCAGTTCGTAATATATATTGTATATGAAAACTCAAAAAAATTCAACTATTTTTTTTCTTTTTTCGCGTGTTTCATAAATAATATATAATACTTAATTACTTCATTAGTTTTCTCCAAGGGCTTACAAAGCCACCACGCAAAAAACTAACTTCGTTAGCTACTACTAAAGCATCATCATCATTTTCAGATATTAACTTTAAAATAGCTTCTTTATTCTTCCTATTAGCGAAAATCATTAATACTTCTCTCTCTTTATACTTACCATGAGCATCAATACTTGTAACGCCATGTCCTGCATCTCTTAGAGCGTTTATAACAGAATTCGCTTCATCTTTCATAATTACTGCTTGAATTAAAACCTTGCCTACAGCTAATCTACCTTCTAGTATCGACCCTAAATATACACCTAAAGCAAACCCAACACTATAATAAACACCTTTCATAGGTGAATCGGCCATGCCAGTAATAACTCTCGAGGCTATAAAAACCCATAAAAATATTTCAATCAAGGCTAACAAAGTACCGGGTTTTCTTAACCCTTTACCAATAAAAATTATTCTTAAAGTTGATATAGCTACCTCTATAACCTTAGCTGATAATATTAAAGCAGCTTCCCACAAAGGAACTGAACTGATAAAATCCCAAATAGCCTTCCACATAATACTTCTTCACCTCATAATTTGATATTTTTAAACTTAATTTGCTTTATTAACTTTAGTCTTATCATACCAATAATTAATAACTTCTAGTCGATATCTTAAAACATCACAAGTCGCAATAAAATCTTCTATGTATTCTTCATCCACATTATTCTTATTATAAATAATATCATAACCATCATCACTATATAGATTATCATCAAAGAAACCAGTTAGTTTATTAGTATAAAATACTTCTTGATGATCAGAAAATACAGTTTCACCTAAAAGTAGATTTTGATTATATTCTATACCCAATAAATCATACAAGGTTGGAGCTATATTATAAGGTGAAGTAAACTTAGTAATCTTAGTGTCTTCATGTGTTTTTAAATACTCTTTTGTCAAGGTAGGATTATATATGGAAAGAAAAGCTTTATAAAGATCCATATTATAATACTCATCTTCACTCGCATCGTTCATAACTAAATGTAATGTATGATAATAAACATTATGGTCACCGAACAAAACTATAACCGTATCATTTAACTCATCGTTTTCTTCTAAAGCATCAAGCATTTTACCTAAGGCTATATCGAAATCCATTACAGCCGCTTCATAATATCTTATTCTTAAACGATCCTTCTCATCTGCGAACTCTAAAGGGTTGAACCAATCACCATTTTGAGTAGCCTGATCAATGGCTTCAAAATAACCTTTTGACTCAAACAACCTGATGTTAGTTGGATGATAATTGTAAGGTCCATGCATTATCATCGTGGCCCAATTATAATAAAAAGGCTCGTCACCAAACTCCATTCTTTCAATTACTTTTTCAACTGTTATACTATCTAAAGTATAATCCCCGCTCCAGCTCCATCTTTCTTGTCCAGGGAACATCTCATCATGAGAATAGAAATGCTCAAAACCTAAAGAACCCATTAACTTATCTCTTTCATAAAAATTAGCGTAATTATCATGAAAATAAGCTGTGTTGTATCCATAGCCTTCATTTAAAACTTTAGGGACTGAAGATTGAAAGTTATACTCATAACTACTTGGCAGCAACTTAATAGTTGGATAGTTTCCATTAATAGCTATCATTTCTGAAACGTTAGTTTTGTTCTCACTATAATTATTAGAAA
>JAQUZK010000079.1 GCA_028691335.1 Candidatus Izemoplasmatales bacterium | reverse complement strand
TCATATTAAACAATGTTTAGGGCCATGTGAATTTGAAGTGTCTGAAGAGACTTATAAAGATTTAATACGTAAAGTAAGATCTTTTCTTTCTGGAAATACTAAAGAGTTTATCTATGAATACCAAGAAAAGATGAGTTATCATTCTAGTAGATTAGAATTTGAAAAAGCTCAAGAGTATAAAGATTTAATTATCGCTATAAATAAGACCACAGAACAGCAACAAGTAATTTTTAACGATAATTTAGATAGAGATGTAATTAATTTCGTTACTTATGATAATTATATGTCAATAAACATATTGTTTATGAGAAATGGAAAACTACTGTTTTCAAAATCAAAAATCTTTTCATACTATGGAACTGAAGAAGAAGTATTATTAACATATTTAGCCCAATTCTATGAACAAAATCCTTTACCTAAAGAGATTCTATTACCACATGGATACAATTATGATTTATTTCCAGATATTTTAGGTGATATTATTTTTACCCCTCAAAGAGGAAGAAAAGTAAAACTATTAGAAATAGCTACTAAGAATGCCTTAGAGCATATGAATAATAATCTGCCTGTTTTCTTAAACAAAGAAAAGAAAACAATAGGTGCTTTAAGGGAACTTGAGGAAGTATTAGGAATTGATTTCATTAAAAGAATTGATATTTTTGATAATTCTTCAATTTCCGGACATAATTTAGTTTCTGCAATGGTAGTATTCACAAATGGATTGCCAGATAAAAATGAGTATAGAAAATACAAAATTAAAACTTTAGATACTCCAGATGATTATAGAATGATGAAGGAAATAATTTATCGACGTTATCAAGCAGTATTAATGGATGGGCTAGAAAAACCTGATTTAGTTGTAGTTGATGGTGGTTTAATACAGTTAAGAGCTGCTAAAGAAGTTTTAAAAGATTTAAATCTTTTTATTCCTGTAATTGGTTTAAAGAAAAATGATCGCCACAAAACTGAATCAATTATAACACAAGATGAAAAGGAGATTATTCTAGATAAGCATTCTAACCTTTATTCATTGTGTTACAAAATGCAAGAAGAGGTTCATCGCTTTGCGATTAGTTTTCAAAGAAATATTGCGAATAAATCAATTTACGGTTCTATCCTTGATACTATCCCAAAAGTTGGACCTGCAACTAAAAATAAGTTATTAAAGAAATATAAGAATTTAGAAAATATTAAAAAAGCTCCAAGAGAAGAACTTAGAGCTTTGAAGATTCAAGAAGAAGCTATTGATAATATCTATATGGCTCTTAAACAGATTCAAAAAGAATAGAGGTCAAGAAATAATGGAAGAATACATCTATGGAATACTTCATGGAGTAATTGAATCGAAACGACTGATAGCTATTAAAAGTCGGAAAAGAGTTAATTTTTATTACATGAGTAAAAGCATGTTTAAACAGTTTATGCAGTATTTTAAACCAGGAATTTATATCTTTTTGACTGTTAAAAAGGTTAAGAGAGTTTATAAAGGTTTTCTGATTCAAAATGTAGTTGCGATTGATAAATTATTATCACCTTATGGGAATAATCCTACAATATACTATGATATAAGCATTATTAAATCAGGAATTAAAGCACTTATTAATCAAGATAGATTTAGATTGTTTATTGATTTTGAAATGAGTATGCCACCATATAATAATTATCAAAACTTTATTTCTGAAATTATCCAAGTTGGATATGTATTAACAGATGAATATGGTAATGAAATAGAAAGATTCTCAAGTTATATTAAACCGATGTTATTTCCGGAGATTTCTATTAGGACCAAAAAATTCTTACACATTGAACAAAGTGATGTAGATAATGGTAAAACATATTATTATCTACATAAAAGCATCATGCGAATTCAAAATAAATATAATCCTATTGTTTATGTATGGGGTAAAAACGATCAGTTAGAGTTAAATAAACTAAATAGAATTCATAAATTAGTAAACTTTACTAAGAATATGCAGTTTATTGATTTGTTAAGTTTACATAAAACCTATTTTGGTTTAAAAAATGATTTGGGATTGTTTAATGCTTATAATTTGTACTATGATATCGATCTCCTTAATCAAAAACACGACGCTTTGGAAGATGCTTTTGTTACAAAAGAAATTTTTTATGCTTTCAAAGATGTTTGTAATAATCGAAAATTAGTAAACCTTTAAAAAAGATGAAGAAATTCTTCATCTTTTTTTATAACACCATTATTACTGGCATTATCATAGGTTCTCTTCTTGTTTCATCATTAATATATTTTCTTAAGGATTTAATAATCTCATTTTTTATTCCAGAGATATTTAACTTATGTTTTGGGTTGAGATATTTTTCTGTTACATCAAGTACTATCTCTTGGATATCTTTTATCATCTCATCATTTTCTTCTAAATGTATGAATCCTCTAGAGATAATGTTAGGTGTACACATTACTTCATAGTTTGCTTGTGAAACTGTCAGAATAACTGATAATAATCCATCTTCAGATAATTCTCTCCGGTCTTTAATAACTAAAGATCCAACTTCTCCAATACTTTCGCTATCAACGTAAATATCTGATGTTTTTACTTTTTCACTTACAGATGCAGTATCTTTGGTTAAGACCAAAACGTCGCCATTTTCCATGATAAAAGTATTCTCCGGAAGTACTCCGGTATCAATAGCTAGTTTAGAGTGTTTTTTGAGCATTCGATACTCACCATGGATTGGCATGAAGTATTTTGGCTTCATTAATTTTAACATAAGTTTAAGTTCGTTTTGGCCACCATGTCCAGAGGCATGAACATCAGCAAAAGGTGATTGAGTAATAACATTAGCTCCTCTTTTATAGAGCATATTTATTGTTCTATTAACACTTTCTAGATTTCCTGGAATTGGTGAAGATGATAAAATTACTGTATCTCCAGGGATAAGTGAAATTTGACGATGTGTATTAGCCGCAATTCTTGTTAGAGCAGCTAAAGGTTCACCTTGAGACCCTGTACATAAAATTGTTAAGTTTTTGTTTCTAATTTCTGAACGATTTCTAGTATATATAAAAGTTCCCTTTGGGGCTTTAATATATCCTAACTTATAACCAACATCAATGTTCTTTGTCATTGATCTACCAAATACAGCAATCTTTCTATCAGTAGCTATTGAAGCTTCGACTATTTGCTGGATTCGATGAATATTTGAGGCGAACGTTGAGATAATAATTCTTCCATCGATTGATTCGAACATTTCTTTAATGTTTTCAGAAACAACTTTTTCTGAAGTTGTAAAATCTTCCATTTCAGCATTTGTTGAGTCAGATAAAAGACATAAAACACCTTCTTCTCCAATTCTTGCCATTTTTTGATAATCTGAATCTCTACCAGTCGGAGAAAAATCAAACTTAAAATCACCTGTGTGTACAATAACACCTACTGGTGTTTTGACTTTAATACCAAATGAATCTGGGATTGAGTGATTAGTTCTAAAGAAACTTATTTCAAAATAACTAAGTTTTAATATGTCATCCTCTTGAAACTTTTGGAGATTTACAGGAAAGTCAACTCTTTCATCTAATTTTGCTTGAATAAGTCCATGACTTAGTCCTGATGCGTAAATCACTGGAATTTTTACTTGTCTTAATAAAAATGGGATTCCCCCAATGTGGTCTTCATGACCGTGAGATATGATTAAAGCTTTGATTTTATCTTCATTTTCAAGAAGATATGAGTAATCTGGGATTACATAATCAATACCCATCAAGTGATCATCCGGAAATAAAAGGCCGGAATCGATGACGATTATTTCATCTTTATACTGGACACAGTACATGTTTTTTCCTACTTCACCAAGTCCACCTAAAGCGAAAACCTTTGCCTCCTCTTTAAATACGTTTGTTTTGTTCATAATAATTTCCTTTCATAAATATTTTTATATTTACCGTAAATATTATATCTTTATTAGCTTATAAATGCAATTGATTAACTATAAAGGTTTTTTAAAAAATAGATATTATTTATTTGTATGCTTTTTTTTGGTATAATTAATAGTTAAGGAGAAACACTCATGATAGCTCAAGTACTGGTAGATGTAAAATCGAAGAACGTTAATAAGACATATGACTATTTAGTCCCTGAAACTTTTATGGGATTTCTTGAGCTAGGAGCTAGAGTTGTAGTTCCTTTTGGAAATAGAGCTGTTATGGGTTTTGTATTAGGTTTTTTAGAAGATAGCGAGTATTCAAAGAAACTCAAGTCTATAAGCAAAGTTCTAGATATAGAATCGTTTCTTACTTCAGAATTGATTGATATAGCAAAAGATTTAAGTGTAAGAACTAATACTATTTTAATAAGAGTATTAGAGACAATTCTACCTTCTGCTTTAAAGGTTATTTATAAACCTAAAATTATGGTTGTTAATTTTGAAAATCTTAGTGAAGATTTGAAACCGATATTTGAATATCAAAGTCAAGTGTTACTAGAAAATATCGATGAAAAATATTATAAATTAATAAATAGAGAGATTAAAAACAACAACTTAACTCAAATCTATGAGATTAGAGATTTAAATAAAAATTTAACAAAAAAATTTGTGAGGAAAACCTCAAAAGAATTTGATAAAATATCTGATAAACAGAGACTGGTTATTAATTATTTAGAAGCTCAAAAAGGAAAAGAAGAACTACTTAAGATTCTGTTAAAGAAAACAAATGTTACAGACTCAGTGGTTAAAACATTGGAAAAGCATGCTTATGTTGAAACGTATGTTAAGGAAGTATATAGAAAAGTTGAAACCATCAATGAAGTTACAGATAAAATTATTGAACTAAATATTGTTCAAGAACCTATATTCGAAAAAATAATATGTAAGAAGAATACAAATTCAAAGTTCTTATTACATGGAGTTACAGGCTCTGGAAAAACAGAAATATATCTAAAGACAATTGAAGATGTTATTAATGATGGAAAAAATGTACTTTTATTAGTACCGGAAATATCTTTAACACCAATGATGATTTCTAGATTTAAAAGTAGATTTAAATCATTAGTTGCTGCATTACATTCTGGTTTGTCAAGCGGAGAAAAATATGATGAATGTCGAATAAATAAAACGAAAGAATCTCGTATAGTAATCGGTGCTAGATCAGCTTGTTTTGCGCCACTTGAGAATATTGGTTTAATAATAGTTGATGAATGTCATGAGTCCAGTTATAAACAGACAAATGGATTGATATATTATGCGGTTGATATATTGGAGGAAAGAAGCGCAATTCATAACTGTCCAATTATTTTAGGATCAGCTACTCCTAATATTGAATCATATGCTAAAGCAAAAAAAGGAATTTATGAGCTGTTAGAAATTAAAGAAAGAGCTTTGAATTCAAAATTACCAAGAATAGATATCGTTAACATGTTAAGCGAGTTTAAAAGTGGTAATGATAGTCCATTTTCAAAAAAACTAATTGAAGAGATAGATAGTAGATTAAAAAGAAACGAACAAGTAATTTTACTAATGAATAGAAGAGGCTATGCTAATTTTGTTATTTGTAGAGAATGTGGTTATGTGTTTAAATGCCCTAATTGTGACATTTCCTTAACTTATCATGAGTATTCTAATTCATTGAAATGTCACTATTGTGGTCATGAAGAAAAAAAACCCAATACTTGTATAAGATGTGGTTCAAATGAACTTAACTTCATGGGGAGCGGTACACAAAAAATAGAAAAGTATCTAAGTGAATATTTCCCTACAGCGAAAGTTTATCGAATGGATAATGATACGACAAGAAAAAAACATTCTCATGAAATTATTTTAAATAAATTTCAAAATCAAGGAGATATTTTAATAGGTACACAAATGATAGCTAAGGGTCTTGACTTTCCAAGAGTTACATTAGTTGGTATAATTCAAGCTGATTCCAATCTGTTTGTTCCTGATTTTAGAGCTCCTGAAAAGACATTTCAATTAATCATGCAGGTCTCTGGACGTGCTGGAAGAAGGTCGATTGAAGGACAAGTTGTAATTCAAGCTATGAATCCAGAACACTATGCAGTTAAATATGCTTGCGAGAATGATTATTATGGTTTTTATCAATATGAAATGAGATTAAGAAGAGTAGCTAGATATTCACCTTTTTATTATTTAATTGAAATTGGATTTAACGGGAAAAGTATTAGAGATGTATTTTACGCTGGAATTGAGTTTAGTAAACAATTAAAAAGATTTGATGAATCGATAATTGTTTTAGGTCCAGCTATTGATCAAACAATTAAAATAAAAAACAAATATACTGCGAAGATAATGATTAAATATCGTGAAAAGAAAGACTTTTATGAGAAAATTAACGAATTAGTGGATAGTTTTAGTAGTGATGATATCTATATTTCAATAGATAATTATCCGAATGTAGGGTAGGTGTTGCGTTATGAAAATATGTTTTATGGGTAGTATGGATTTTGCGGTTAATATTTTAGAAACACTACATGAAAAATATGAGGTTTCACTTGTGGTTAACCAACCTGATAAACCAGTTGGGAGAAAACAAGTAATGGAAGGTACACCGGTAAA
>JAQUZK010000078.1 GCA_028691335.1 Candidatus Izemoplasmatales bacterium | reverse complement strand
GCTGGAGTTATTATGTTATTAAAAGCTTTAACTTATGAGTATTTAGTTTTGACCGGAAAAGATATTAAACCTGATAACTTAGTTCCAACAAAAAATCAACGCCCAATGGTTGAAGAATATGAAGATGCAAATTCAAAGTTCTACGATCCGAAAAACAAAAAACACGTTCCAGAAAAAAGAGCTTATAGAATTAAGGGAACTTATCTCTCTGAAGACTTAACAGGATTAATTTCGGGAACTATCTCTACTTCAAAGATACTTCAATTAGCTAGGGAAAATAATTTGACTATAACAGAATATTTAGCCGCCTTAATGATGTACACTATTTATAATACTCAGATTAGATACAGAGGACATATAAAAAGCAATCAAGCGCCAGTAAAAATATTTGTGCCTGTAAATTTAAGAAAACATTTTCCATCGAATACTTTACGAAACTTTTCTAACTTTGTTAAAACAGATTTAGTGATGACAGAGGATGATATAACTTTTGAGAATTTATTAGCACATGTTAAGGAACGTTTTGAAAAAGGAATGACAAAAAGTGAACTAATTCGAAAAATGAGTGAAAATGTTGCTTTTGAAAAAAATGTATTGTTAAGATTTACTCCATACTTTTTAAAGAAATATGCTTTAAAAATAGGATATAATATGTTAGGTATGAAACTTAATACAATGAGTTTAACCAATATAGGTAGAATTGATTTTCCTGAATCTATGGAGCCATATATAGTTGATGTAACTGCGGCTGTATATGCTGGTAAATTTAATACATTAAATTGTTCTATTGTATCCTACAAAGACAAGTTTAAAATTACTTTCACAAGATCAATAATTGAAACAACAATTGAAAGAGAATTCTTCAGGCATTTTACTGATTTGGGATTTGATGTTGAAATTGAAAGTAATTATGTGGAGGAGTATTAATATGAAACACTGTGATAAATGTAAAATAACAATAAATACTCACAATAATTATTGTCCTTTGTGCCAACAAGTTTTAGAGGGAGAATCTGACTCTAAGGTTATTGAGAAATATCCTGAATACGTCTCTTTAAATAGAGAAGTATATCCTCTTACTAAAAAAATATTAATGTTTTTTACATTTGTATCTATAATAATTCTTGCGATAATTAATTTAGCTTCTTATGATGGTAAATTATGGTCTTTAGTTCCTATAGGAAGTATTGTGTTTTTTTGGATTTTAATGAGTGTAGGAGTGTTTTCAAGACATAATATAGCGTTTAAGTTCGCCACTATAACATTATTGTTAATTGGACTACTTATATTGATTGATGTAATGGCTGAAAACTCAGGTTGGTCTTATAATTACTTAATGCCTTTCCTTTTGTCATCATGTAATTTAGCAATTTCTACAACTATTTTGGTTAGAAGAATTGATTATAGAGATTACATACTGTATCTTTTAACAATATTAATTCTATCATTAATACCCATAGCTTTAGTTTTTGGTAATATAATAGATATTACATGGCCTTCAATTACTTCATTCGCTTTAGCTATAACAATATTATTCTTCATAATATTTTTCTTTCCAAAATCAATTAAAGACGAGATTAAAAAAAGATTTCACGCATAAAAAAAAGCCAAAATAAAAAACCCTATAAATAGTAAGTGATACACAACTATTTATAGGGTTTTTTTATCCGACTAATATTTTCTCTGAAGCGTAATTTACGTGTGTGATTTCTGGGTGTCCCCAGTTTTTATTCATGATTCCAAATATAGTAATAGGTCCAAGACGTCCTATAAACATTAGCAGAGATAAAACTATTTTTGAACCTGGTAATAGATAAGGAGTGATTCCTAATGATAACCCAACAGTACCAAATGCAGAGAATGTTTCAAATAGAACTTCTAAAAAACTCATATCATAACTGGTGTTTTTAGCTTCTATAAGTGATACAATCAAGAACATAAAAATTGTCACAGAAAAAGCTAGAATGGCCACAACAAAAGCCTTTGTTTTATTAGTATCTTCGATTTTTCGTTTATGAGTTATAAATGGTTTACCAGCTAAAAAGCTCGTAATAGATTTGAAAATAATATATAGTGTAGTGGTTTTTATACCTCCACCAGTGGAGTTTGGAGAGGCTCCGATGAACATAAAGATTATAATCACTATTAAAGTTGTATAAGAAAACAAACTTAAATTTACGGTAGAAAAACCAGCTGTTCTTGTGGTGACACTTTGGAAAGCAGCTTCTAACCAAGTGACGTTATTGTACTCGAAAACTTTTATAATTAGAGTACCTAGAACAATTAATAAAAGTGTAGTTTTTAAAACTATTTTTGAATATATACTTAAATTTCTCCAAGATTTTTTATCTACAATATCCCTGATAACAATAAAGCCAATACCTCCCACTACAATCATTAACATTGTATTAATGTTGAGTAAAAGATTATCACTGTAATTTTGTAATGATGAACTTCCTAATATATCGAAACCGGCGTTATTAAAAGAAGAGATAGTATGAAACGCTGAATGGCCTATTGCTTCGAAAAATGAAAAGTCTTGAATGAAGAATATGAAATTCAGTATAAAACCAAACCCTTCAATAATTAAAGAAGTAAAAATAATTGATCTTACTAGTTTAATCATTCCACCTAAATGATGTTGATTTAGCGCTTCTTTGATAACATATCTTTCAGTCACGCCGATTCTAATCCCTAATACAACTAATACATATATCGCTATTGTTACAATACCTAATCCACCTATCTGTATTAATATCGCTAAAACTACTTTACCAAAAATAGAAAGTGTTTCCGCTATATTTGGTATTGTAGATAGTCCAGTTACACAAACTGCTGAAGTAGATAAAAAAAGCGAGTCTACCCAACTTAGAGGATCTAAACCTTCTTTTGTAGAAAAAGGTAACTTCAGTAGTAACATTCCAACTAATATAATAGTAAGAAAGCTTATTACTACAATAGCGAAAGGTGATATCTTTTTATTTTTCATATTAGTCTCCCTGTTTAAAAATATCGTTGATATTATACTACTTTTATAGTATTTTTACAAACTACTTTTAAATATTAGTAATTGTGATTTAAAACTATGAATGAGTATAAGTATTTGTTATAATATATAGTATAATTTAATTCAAGGAGAAATTTAAATGTTAGTTTTAATTGGCCCAAGTGCTTCTGGCAAAACAGAATCTGCGAAAATAATGATTAATAGATATCCTATTTCTAGGGTTGTCACTTGTACCACCAGGAAGAAAAGAATTAATGAGATTGATGGTTTTGATTATCACTTTGTTAGTAAAAACAAATTTAATCAGTTAAAAAAGGAAGGTTATTTTATAGAAACTGCTTTCTATAACAACAATTTCTATGGTACACCAAAAAATGAGTTGAGTGATGATAAATTTATAATTTTAGAACCTCAAGGTTTAAAATCATTTTTAGATAAGAGTGAATGTCAAATAGTTTCAATATTTTTAAAAACAAAAGAGACTACTAGAATAAAAAGGATGAAACAAAGAAAAGACGATCCAGAAGATATAAAAAAGAGAATTGCAGCGGATAGAGATGATTTCAATCTAAAGAATATACAAGGTTTAGATTTGATAATTGACACAAGTGAAATAAATTTATCTGAGTTAGCAGATAGAATATATAGTAGTTATCTAAGTATTCTAGAAAAAAAGAAAATATGCGGAAAACAGTTGAGTCTATTTTAGATAGATTTTTAAAGAAAGAGAGGTTGTATGGGTTTAGAGATTAGATATGCTTTACCTGAAGAGAGTGAATTGATTCTAAATTTTATTAAGGGTATAGCAAAATATGAAAAATTAGAAGATCAAGTTATAACAACAAAAGAAGAAATTTATAGAAGTATTTTTGTAGAAAAAAGCGCAAATGTTGTCTTCGCCTTATTAGATGATGTTCCAGTTGGATTTGCTTTATTCTTTTATAATTTTTCTACTTTTAAAGGAAGAAAAGGATTATATTTAGAAGATTTGTTTGTTTATGAAGAATTTAGAGGAAAAGGTATAGGTAAATCTTTGTTTGATTATTTGTTAGTTCAAGCTAAAGAAAACAACTGTGGTCGAATGGAATGGGTTTGCTTAAACTGGAATCAACCAGCTATTGATTTTTATCTTAGTAAAAAAGCGATTCCTATGAATGAATGGACGACTTTTAGAATCGACGAAAAAGATTTTAATCAAGAGTAAGCAAATCGCTTTTAAAAAACGAATGACTTTGTTAAAATATGTAAGAGTAAAAATATAAACAATTAATATGGAGGATTATATTATGCCAAACAAAGTAACAACAGACACTTTTAAAAAAGAAGTTTTAGAATCTGATATTCCAGTAATCGTTGATTTCTGGGCTCAATGGTGTAGACCATGTTTGATGTTAGCTCCAGTTCTTGAAGAAATTGCTAAAGATTTTGAAGGAAAAGTAAAAGTAGTTAAGGTCAATGTTGATGAAGAAGGATATTTAGCAAATCAATTCCGTGTATCTAGTATTCCAACTGTATATCTATTTGAAAATGGACAAGTAAAAAACCAAGTTATCGGCTTAATGAGAAAAGAAGATTTAGTTAAGAGATTAGGTCTATAGATTAATGTATGATGTAATAGTTATTGGCGGAGGACCTGCAGGGGCATCCGCCGCTATTTATTTACAAAGGTTTAGATTAAATGTTCTTATGATTATGAAAGACTTAGGTACTTTAGGTAGAACTAATCATATTGACAATTACTGGGCTTTTGAAAATACAGTTAGTGGTAAACATCTAGTTGAGCAAGGTGTAGCTCAGGCTGTTAGACTTGGTGTTGATGTTGTAGAAGAAGAAGTAATCGGAATTGAAAATTTTGAAAGTTATAAAGTTAAAACAACAAAGAATGAATACGAGGGAAAGGTTGTTTTAATCGCAACCGGACAAGCAAAGCCTAATATAAAAGTAAAAGGCTTTAGAGAATATATTGGAAAAGGACTGAGTTTTTGTGCTATTTGCGATGGTTTTATTTATAGAAATAAAAAAATTGGAGTCATCGGTAACGCGGAGTTCATGTTAGAAGAATTAGACGTACTAAGAAATTTCTCCGATGATATTACAGTATTTACTAATGGATTAGGTTTGCCTTTACATATAGAGGAAGAGATTAAAGAGAAGTTAGTTACGGACCCATTATGTGAGATTCAAGGTGATGAAGTTGTCAAGAAAGTCGTAACTGAAGATGGTGAATACGAGGTTGATGGATTGTTCGTCGCAATAGGAACTCCTTCCGCAAATGATTTTGCTTTAAGAATTGGGGCTTTTATAGAAAATAATTATATTGTTGTTGATGATAATTATATGACAAATGTACCTGGTTTATTTGCGGCTGGTGATTGTATAGGGGGATTATTGCAAGTGGTTAAAGCTGCTAGTGATGGTGCTCATGCTGCGATTTCAATAAACAAATATCTTAAAATACTAAAATAATTTTTAAAATCTAAAAAAAACCAAAAGTGAACAAAGATTAAAAAATGAGTAAAATATTAACTTTTAAATGCCCAAAAATGGGCATTTTTTAATTTCATTTTAACCGCTAGATTCAGCGCTTATGTTCGATTTTATTTTGCGAGATAAAAAAATAAAAAAATATTAGTAAAAAACACTTGCATTTTTGAAAAAATAATCTATAATTATCTCTTGTAAAAAAATAAAAATAAGGGGGTTTATAATGGAAAACAAAAAAGCTTTAATTGAATTAAAGAATTTAACTAAAAGTTATGATGATGAGATAGTTGTCAATAATGTCAACTTAACAATATACGAGAATGAATTTCTTACACTCTTAGGACCGTCTGGTTGTGGGAAAACCACAATCTTAAGGATGATTGCTGGGTTTATCAAACCGGAAGAAGGGGAGATAATTATTGACGGAAGAATCTTCAATGAACTTCCGCCATATGCTAGGCCTATTCATACAGTTTTTCAAAAATATGCATTATTTCCTCATTTAAATGTAATTGATAATGTTGCTTTTGGACTTAATAATCGTAGTTGGGAGTATTTAGAAAACTTTTATGGGAATCAAAGAATAGCTGCAGAACAATCTGCTTTAGGAGAAACAAAAAATATTTCTGTCAAAAAAGCTTTAAAAAGTTTAATTTATAAAGATTCTGTACAAGCATTAAAACTAGTTAAACTCGAAGGGTATACAAATCGTAAGATTGATCAGTTATCTGGAGGGCAGCAACAAAGAGTTGCTTTAGCTAGAGCTTTAGTTAATAAACCAAAGATTTTGTTGCTAGATGAACCTTTAGCAGCCTTAGATTTAAAATTAAGACAGAATATGCAATATGAATTGAAAGAAATGCAAAGGAATTTAGGAATCACATTTCTTTTTGTAACACATGATCAAGAAGAAGCTATGACTATGAGCGATAGAATTGTTGTTATGAAAGAAGGAGTAATTCAACAATTAGGTTCACCGAAGTCTATTTATAACGAGCCTATATATCGTTATGCAGCGAATTTTATTGGTGAAACTAATATCATTAAGGGTACATATGTGAAAAATGATC
>JAQUZK010000077.1 GCA_028691335.1 Candidatus Izemoplasmatales bacterium | reverse complement strand
ACCGAAGGATCTATCAACCCCATACTCTTAGCCATTTCTTTTGCCGCAGCAACTCCTCTAGCTGATTTTGGAACAGGCAAAGTAAAACTTATTTGAATTTTTCCATCATTGTAAGTATCTCCATAAGGCTTAATTATCATTGAAGGATTCCTCCATTTTTTCTTGGATTACATTAATATAGTCACTATCTTTCTTAAAAACTCCTGACAAACCTTTTCCACCAGTTGTCTGTCTTTTTGTTTGAGCAAAAACACCATTAGCTAAACTATTAAACATTCCATCTTTAGCTATCTGTTTTAGCAATTTTTCTGCGGAATCTAAAACTTCATAAGCTCTTCTTTGTATTATTCCATCTTCCTTAAACAATATCTCGTCTCCCATAGACTTCATTGAATTTTGAATTAACTTAGCGTTTTTTATTGCTAAATATCGATCTGATAAATAAGGAGTGTGTATAGCTTCGGTCATCATCCCCAATAGATGAATAGATTGAGAAGTAATCGTAGTAACCATATTAAACATAACGTTTTGTTGATAAGCTCTAAAAATATTACCATCTATATGCTTAGTAGGCGGCATATACTTCAAAGGTGCATCAGGAAAAATCTCTCTAGCCATTTGTGCTTGAGATAACTCTAATAGAAAACTGTTCTCAATCTCAGGATTTATTTCAAACGCATGGCCTAAACCCATAAGTTTACTCGGTAAATGAGCTTTTTTAGCAAAAGCTTCATTTATAAACTGTGATGCAGTTACTGTATGAGCTTCTTCAACAGCATCTGCAGTAGTTAAATAATTATCTTCTCCTGTGTTAATAATGATTCCAGAATAAGCGTTTATTAACCGAGAAAAGTATTGATCGACAAATGTTCTTTGCATATTAATATCTCTAAAAATTATTCCATACATGCTATCGTTCAACAAAACATCTAATCTCTCTAAAGCTCCCATAGAAGCTATCTCTGGCATGCATAATCCAGAAGCATAATTAACTAGATAAATATATCTTTTCTCTTCTACGCTTACTTCATCAAGAGCCTTTCTCATAATTTTAAAATTTTCTTGAGTCGCAAATGTTCCTCCAAAACCTTCTGTAGTTTTCCCATATGGAACATAGTCTAAAAGAGATTGTCCAGTTGATCTAATTACTGCTATAATGTCAGCTCCAGCTTTAGCTGCTGCCACAGCTTGAACAACATCCTCGTCAATATTGCCTGTAGCTACAATGACATATATATCAGTTGTACTTCTAGGATATATTCTTAAAAACTCTTCTCTTTTAGCCTTGTTTGTTCTTATCTTCTTTAAAACATTCTCATAATAAGGCTTTAAGATACTGTAAACTTCCTCATTTTTAACTAAATCAAAGCCACATAAAGAATATTTATCATTTTTATATTCTTCAACAAAATCAAACAATTCTAATCCGGTTGCTTTTAAAGCGCTTGCTATATAAACACTGATGCCTTTAGAAATATCACCATTCTTAAGAACTTCATCAACCATCTTATTCGGAACTGGAACTTGAAAATCATCTATCCCATCTATCCCTAATAATCTTAGAACAGATCTCTCTACACTAACTGTACTATGTTGATCAATAAAAGATTGAACATCAGCGGCTATTTGATTTGCATATATACGACATGAATTTATTTGTTCTTTACTTAAATTTAACTTATTCATCATAATCACCTTTTAAAACATTAAAAACCTTTCTGTTTAGTGCCTTTTCAAGTTTTCCTTCAAATTCTTCACACTGGAAAGTATAACCTTGTGGAGAATAAGGATTAAAACAAACGACCGGTATTGTAATCTTGTTAACAACATATAGTTTGTTCTTCAATTTAAATAATTTTTCCAACAAACCATTATTAACTTGTATATTAATTGAAGAATCCAATATAATATCAAAACAAAATTGATTTCTAAACTCAATTAACTTTTCAACAAATTTGTTTGTAATTGATTTCGGAAAATATACTGCTTTAACATTTTTTAAATCTTCATTAAAAAAATCCTCAACCTTACCTATTATACTAGAATAATCAAGTAATTTTAGATTATTAGAATTTGTCAATAATTGTATTTTTTCGCTAAAACTAAAAGGAAAATTAGTGATGATAGGAAGATTAAATTTATTGTACAAAGACTTAGCATTGTCTACAACATTATCAATGTTCCTATCATAATTAGCGCCGATAACCAAAACTGTAGCTTGTGTTACTTTTGAGAATACTTGTCTTGAAAAAGCTCCATCGATTAATATTTTTCCGACATCCAAGAACTCATTAAGAATACTAACAACCATAAGCATATCATTTACTCTTGCAGGGCCGGCAACTAACGCTTTTCCATTTTCTTTTATTTTTACAATAACAATTTTCCCAATTGAAGTATATATATCAGTTTCTTTAACAATTTCATATCTACATGTAAAATTAATTAAAGTATCTTCCGCTGAAGCTACGTAATCCCCTTTTCGAACAAAAATCTCCGGTTTTTCCATAAAATTAACTTGGTCCAACTCTTCGCCATCTAAACCTATAGAAGAAATCCCTAAAGCAAAGTCAAAATTCGCAATGAAATAGTTCATTACTGTAGTCTTACCAGCGTTTTTTGTATTTCCGACAAAACTTATGACTTTATATTCATCTAGAGAATTTTTTAATCCTTTAATGTTCTTTTCCTTCTTTCTAAATCTTTTGGTTCAATTGACACTTTCTTTCCCGCTAAAAGTGAACTTACACCTTGAGACTCATGATAATTTTCTTTGTTAATATATCCTGTAGGTTCAGAATATGTAGTAATAACACCCTCATAATTTCTTAAAACAATTTTACCAGGCGCTTGTGAAATAACATAGTTAGGCATCACAGGTATTTTACCTCCACCTCCAGGAGCGTCCACAACAAAAGTAGGAACACAATATCCTGAAGTATGACCTCTTAACCCTTCAATTATCTCTATACCCTTTGAAACTGGCGTTCTAAAATGTTCAATACCTAAAGACAAGTCACATTGATATATATAATAAGGTCTAACTCTAATATAGGCTAACCTTTGAACCAAAGTCTTCATTGTTTCAACAGAATCATTTATTCCTTTCAATAAAACCGATTGATTCCCTAAAGGAACTCCTGCATCCGCTAGCTTATCAATAGCTTCCTTTGATTCAGAAGTTATTTCATTGTAATGATTAAAATGAGTGTTTAACCAGATGGGATGGTATTTTTTTAACATATTTACAAAATCATCCGTTATTCTTTGCGGTAAAACTACAGGTGTTCTTGTCCCAAGTCTTATTACTTCTACATGTTCAATTTCTCTTAATCTTTTGATTATATCCTCAAGTATTTCATCACTAACCAATAAAGCATCTCCTCCAGATAAAAGTACATCTCTTATCTCCGGATGCTTAGAAATATACTCTATAGCTAAATCAATTCTATCTTGTGGCATTCTTTGATCATGTTGTCCAGCGAACCTTCTTCTTGTACAATGTCTACAGTACATAGAACACATATCGGTTATTAAAAACAAAACCCTATCAGGATAGCGATGAGTTAGTCCTGGTACTGGTGAATCAACATCTTCAGCTAAAGGATCAAGTAAATCATTAACACCGACATTCATTTCATTAATAGTCGGTACAGCTTGTTTACGAATTGGACAATTCTCATCTAACGGATCTATTAAACATAAATAATATGGTGTTATAGCCATCCTAAATTTTGTAAGTACTTTGTTAATATTTTCTTTCTCTATTTTTGGTAAATCTATATATTTTTCTAGTTCTTCAACAGATTTTATTCTATTTCTTACTTGCCAACGCCAATCCTTCCATTCTTCGTCTGTAACATTGGGAAAGTATTGTTGTTTTCGGGCTAAATAACTATCATTAGTTATCTTCTTCAAAACTAATCACCGTACCTTTCTTCAAATAATTGATATAATTCTGTCGATTCTCTTAGCAAGTCTAAAGTAAATTCTGCATGATTTTTTGTGTATCCATTTCCAATAATCATCTTTGCCTCAGAAGCAATTCCCTCAGCCCCTAAAGCAGCTTTAGTAAACGAAGTTGCCATTGAGAAAAAGTATACTAGACCAGTATTTTTTGTAGGTAGTATTGAAGACATTTCTGTATTCGATACATTCACAACATTTATAGTAACATCAGCCAAATTTGGAGCAACTTCTCTAACTTTATTATAAACATCAACTGGCTTTGTAGCATCAGCTACAATTATATAATCACAGATGTTTAAACGCTTTAAGTCTTCTCTTTGTGATTCTAAATTTGTTAATCCAATAACAATTCCTTTTTCTCCTGCACTTTTTCTAGCTTGATAAGCACATAAAATTCCTGATTTCCCTCCTGCTCCGAGGATTAAAACAGTATCATCCTTTTTCACTAGTTTCTCTACCTGCGCGGCCGCACCAGCAACATCTAAAGCTGATAAAACAAGGTTATCTGGTAAATCACTAGGTATTTTAGCAAATATTCCAGTTTCAAATAAAATCGCTTTACCATTAACCCTCACTTTATCTTTACTTAAATCAACATCAATAATTTCATCAATTTTCAGAGGTGTTAATGATAAAGAAACCAAAGAAGCTATTTTATCTCCAACTTGGCAATCAGTAAAAATATTCTTTCCTATTTCTAAAATTTTTCCTAAGAACATTCCGCCACTTCCAGTTACTGGATTTTGCATCTTTCCTTTATTATTTACAATCTCAAAAATCATAACCTTCATTCTCTCAACATCGCCATCACAAGCATTTTTTATTTGTGTAAATGAAGCTGAATCTATATTCAAAGTATTAACTTCAACTAAAATTTCATTATCATAACAAACCATTGTGTTATCTATCTTGTCAGCTGATTGAGGTAAAGTCCCTTTCGGAAATATAACTCTATGTGTACCATATTTACATGCTTTTTTCATCTACTTAACCTCCATACCCAGTATTTTTCTTGCTTCTAATGGCGAAGCAATCTCTCTATTATGTTTTTTAGCTAAAGAGCATACCTTATTTACTAATTCTGAATTTGAATTAGCTAAAACTCCTTTTTCAATATATATGTTATCCTCAAGACCTACTCTTACATGTCCTCCGTGAATGATAGCTAATTCAGCTAAAGAAAACTCGAATTTACCAACACCAGCAACACTATACGTAGAATTACTAGGCAAACTATCTTTTAAAAATATGAAATCTCTTTCTTCCCCAGTCATTCCACCAACTACTCCAAGGACAAAACTATAGTGATACGGAGCTTTAATTACGTCTTTTTTTATCAATCTTAAAGTCATGTCAATATGACCTTTTTCAAAACATTCCATTTCATATTTAACATTCAATTGATTCATTTTATTAGCGAAGAAAATAATATCATTTTCTGTGTTTACAAAAACTTCATCTCCACCAAAATTTAATGTGCCACAATCTAAAGTAGCCATCTCTGGTTGAATTGATAAAACATCTGATCTTTCTTCTCTTGACATACCTACGGCTCCACCAGTAGATACTTGTATTATTATATCTGGACACTTTTCTTTAATTGCTCTATAGATTATGTCATAACGATCTTTATCTTGAGTTGGAGTTCCATCATCATATCTAGCATGCAAATGAATTATTGAGGCACCTGCTAAATAAGCTTCATAGCTAGCATTAACCATCTCTTCAACAGTATAAGGCACAGCTGGATTATTTTCTTTAGTAACTTCTGCGCCAGTAATTGCACATGTGATTATTAACTTATCCATTATATCTTTGTAATTCCTTTGGTACTATACACGTGCCTACTGCTTTAGTGGTTAATAATCTTTCTTCTAAAGCATCGCAAGCCGATGTAGATATATCTGGTCTTGCAGTTATTACCTTATAACAAAAAAATTCCATTCTTCTAGAAGTGTTTCCCGCTTCAATAATCTCTGCTTCTACTTCCACAAAATCTCCTGCATAAACAGGCGCTAAAAAGTCAACTGATTCATAAGCTCTAAAGAGTCCTTCGTCCCCATCTAACCTAATCAATAATTCTGTAGCAGCATCACCAAATAAACCTAATATTTTAGCTCCATCTACCAAGTTTCCTCCGTAATGAGCGTCTTGATTTGACATTCTCATTTTTAAAATAGTTTTCATATCGCTACTCCCTTCATAGGTACTACATTATCTATTATTAATTCCGCTTCAGTCGCTTTTATTACATCTTCAACTGTATAATCAGGATGAACTTCCAATAACTTTAAACCACTCTTCTCTACACTTAAAACTGCCATCTCGGTTACAATCAGATTTGCTTGATGTGCAGCAGTAAGAGGTAAAGTGAATTTTTTAAGTACCTTTGATTGTCCTTTATTAGTGTGTTTTAATGCAATAATCACTTTTTTAGCCCCGGTAACTAAATCCATAGCTCCGCCCATTCCCGGAACTTTTTTACCTGGAATAATCCAAGATGCGATCGATCCTTCTTGATCAACCTCCAAAGCGCCCAAAACAGTAACATCAATATGTCCTCCTCTAATAAAAGTGAAAGACAAAGTAGAATCAATAAAAGCTCCACCTTTTTTGATTGTAGCCTTCATT
>JAQUZK010000076.1 GCA_028691335.1 Candidatus Izemoplasmatales bacterium | reverse complement strand
TTCAACACCTATCTCATAATTTAAAAAACCAACATTATCTTGTTTCCCACAAGAAATTAACATAAACTAAAACAATACTACTAATATAACTTTAAACTTCATATTAAACCTCCCTTTTTATAATAGAAAAAAAGACAAAGAAAAAACTCTGTCTTTATTAATCATTACTACAACATTCAGAATGCTTTTTTAAATATTCAGGAATACTTTCATTAAAAAAATTAATATACGTTTTAATGATAGAATCAATATTTTCCGGCAAAACGTCAAGCGCTTGTTGTAAAGCAATACCATCTATAGCCGCAATTAAAATCGAAGCCACTGATTTTTGGCATTTACTCTCTTCTATTGTAAAAGCCTCAGAAAAAAGCTTAGAAACAACATCAATCATCCTTCGATAATTCTTTACATATTCTTTCTTTAAATCATCATCTTTTTTTATTACATCACTAATTATTTGAATATGCAACTTTTGTTCTTCTATCTTCCTAATTCTTTGTTCTACTTGGCGATTAATCTCATCCAATAAATCTTTTCCTTTTAGTTGATAATTACCTTCCTCAACCCGACGATATAGATTAGAAGTGAAATAAAGAGATTGTTGCATACAATCGAAAATCAAATCATCTTTACTATTATAAAAATGATAAATAGCTCCAGTTGTTAACCCAGCTTTTTTAGCAATCTTTCTAACAGATACCTGATCTATCGGTAATTCCTTTAAAGTCAAAATTGCTGAATCGATAATATGTTGTTTTCTTTTGTTTATTTCTTCCATTGATATCACATCCTATAAGAATATCATATCACACTTTAACTTGATTTTAAGCCAAATTTTTAATTTCTTGATAAGCTTTTAAATCTGTATATAGTTCTTGCTTATAAGGATTTCTCTTAGTTTTATAAACTCTATAAATCATATATCCAACTACTGCTAAGTTTATTACTAAAGAAACTACTCCTAAAACCATATAAACATTTTCATTATACGCACTTTTAACTACAAAATCACCGCTATCTTGAAATAATGGGAAAGTTTGTGCAAACATACACCACATCGCTAAAGTTTGTGCTCTATGTTGAAGCCAAGCACCTTTTCCAACTGTAAAAGCACACAAAGTTGGAGCTATTAATAACGCTAGTCCTGCATAGAAAGAATGAGTAGGGATAGCATTATAAGTATAAGTGAAATTCCATACATCATAAGCTATAATCCAAAACCATAACATATCTGGCCATAACATATCTCTTGATTTATCTTTCTTAGTTTGTTTTCTAATAACAATTCCAAACCAACCTGTAATAGCGATAATATTCAAAATACCAGCTACACCATTCATATAATTCCAAGCTCCACCCATAACCCCTGTAACATCGCCTGAAATTGGTCCTGAAAATTGATTAAAATAACTAACACCTATTTCAAAATCTCTAATACAAGCTTCAATAATATTTATAGCTAATATTAAAGGAGGAAAACAAAGAGCCCATTTTTGATCTCTAAGCCTCCATACAACTTCTCCTGTGACTTTATCTTTTTTCTCAAAAAATCTAATAGCCCAGAAACCAATACATCCAGCTAAAGAAGAATATACTTTAACCAAATGAAACCAATCCGTATAAGTACTTTCCGACAAAACAGTAAACCAAAGAATTGTAAGTACTACCGGTAACCCTACAAAAGTTGCTAGACCAACCCACTTAAATCTTCTAGTAAGTTCATTTAAACCGAACAAACCAGCAAGCACTAGCAACCAAACTAAAATAGTTTGAAAAACCTCGTGTGTAAAAACAAACATTTTCTCATGCATCTCCTTTTAAAATATATTTTATAAAAATAACGTTTGTTATGTTCATACATGTTATATCATACTTTTATAAAAATAACAATCGTTATTTTTATTATTTTTACTAAAGAAAAAAGAACTCAAATACTGAGTTCTTAAAAACTATTTAATACGCAACAATTTCCTTTATATTAAATTCCCTTCCACTCGTAACACTAAACTTTTTACTAGAACATTTAGGACAAATTCCGTTGTACTTCATAAGATTATATATTTCACCGCATTCACAAACACCTTCTGCAGGTATAATAATCATTTCCAATTTCATATCTTTTAAAAAAGATTGCTCAATAGCAATAGGATATACATCTTCTATATAATGAGGAACAACTCCTGAAGCTTCTCCAATTTCTAAAACCAGTTTATCAACCTTAGTTAAGTTTTGTTCTTTAAAAATCTTTTCAATAGTCTCTACTACTTGAATAACAATTCCCAATTCATGCATATTATGATCTTCTCAATTTAAATTTATCTTTAATTTTATTAAAAGTCATCTTGATCTTTCTTTTTAGTATATGTTTTACAATTACTGGTTTTAACTTTTTAAATGTAACTCCTTCTTCATTATAAACCTTAACTAACTTGATCGCATCAAATTGGCATTTAGTTGTACATTGACCGCAACCAACACACATAAACGGATCAACTTTTGCTTGTCCACACTTCAAACACCTTGAAGCTTCAAGTTTAACTTGTTCATCAGTTAGAAGCCCGGCAGTTTCTTTAAATAGTTTATGAGAAGCAAAACTCTCATCACCTTTAGCTACTTGTCTAGGAATACTATCATAAGAAATTGGTGATAGATTTTCTTTATCTAATGCTAGAAAAGGATTATGGAAACGGCCGATAGTAAGGCTTTGCCCAACATTAACAAATCGATGAATTGAAATAGCCGCATTCTTTCCAGCCGCAATTGCATCTACTGCAAATCTAGGACCTGTATAACAATCACCACCAGTAAAGATATCTTTAACATTTGTTTGTAAAGTTAAACTATCCGCAATTATAGTATTGTTTCTTCTAATATCTACTCCAGTATTATCTTTAAAATAATCTGAATCAACAGCTTGCCCAATAGAAAGAACAACACTATCTACACTAACTTCATATGTTTCGTTTTCATCAAATAAAGGAGAAAATCTACCTTCTTCATCGTGAGTTGAAAGACACTTTTTAAATACAACTTCATTTACTAACTCATTTACCTTCTTTAACTCTTTAGGTCCATAACCATTATAGATATCTATACCTTCACTTAATGCTTCTTCTATTTCTTCTTCTAAAGCCGGCATCTTATCTCTAGACTCTAAACAGAATATAGAAACTTGTCTAGCTCCAAGTCTAACGCAAGATCTAGCTACATCAATTGCAACGTTTCCTCCGCCAATAACCACAACATGACCTTTTAACTCAGCTTGTTCATTTACATTTACTCTCTTTAAAAAATCTACCGCTGAAAAAACATTTCCAGCATCTTCATTTTCTAAACCTAAACTTCTAGATTTTTGTGCTCCAATCGCTAAATAAAAAGCCTTAAACCCTTCACTTCTTAAGTCATCAATAGTAATATCTTTCCCTACTTCAGTTTCAGTTTTAAATTCAACACCAAGCTCTCTAATAATATCAATCTCAGCACTAATAACATCTTTTTGTAATCTAAACCCTGGAATGCCATACATCAACATTCCACCAACTTGTTTCTCTTTTTCAAAAACAGTTACTTTATAACCTTCTACCGCTAAATAATAAGCACAAGAAAGTCCAGAAGGTCCTGATCCAATAATCGCAATCTTCTTATCATAATCATGTTTTATTTCAGGAACATATCGGTTTTCTTCAACTAAATCCTGTTCAGCAATAAACTTCTTAATATCATCAATAGCTACAGGATCATCAATATCTCCCCTTGTACAAGCTTGTTCACAGAGTCTTGGACATACTCTTCCACATACTGCAGGAAAAGGATTATATTTTTTAATCAATTTTAATGCCTCTCGATATTTCCCTTTAGCTGCAAGTTGAATATATGCCGGAATTGAAATATGCGCTGGACACTCACTCTTACAAGGCGCTGAACCAGACGGAACTGTTTGTTCACGATTATATCGATAATTCTCGTTAAACATATCTAAAGTAAAGTCTGTATCCCTAGGAGTAACTAATGTCTTATACTCTACTAAAGGAGTCTTTGAACATAAAGATTGACCTAATTTAACGGCATTTGTAGGACAATTATCAACACATTCTCCACAACCTACACATTTTTCCTCATCAACCTCAGCTACATAATTTGACCTTACCATATCCGCGTTCATAAACATTTCAGCACTTCTCAAAGAAAAACATGAACAACCGCAACAATTACAAATAGCATGAGTCTTACCAGAACCATCTAAATTTGGAATTTGATGCATCAACCCATTTTCTTCAGCTCTATGGATAATATCATACGCTTCTTCTCTAGTGATTGCTCTACCTCTGCCTGTTCTAATATAATATTCAGCCGCATGTCCCAACTGGATACACATATCTTCTTTTAAATGTCCACAACCTTCTCCCATTGCTTCTCTAGCAGTTCTACATGCACAATCAGAAACAGAAAAAACTGTAGCTTCATCCAAATACCCCGATATTTCTTCATAAGATGCTTTTCTAGTATCTGCTTTAATCGCACTTTCAATTGGGATTACCCTCATCAAACCTTTACCAACTGGAAAAGCTCCTGCGGTCTTAGGGCCTTTTACAATTCCATAATCATTAAAAGCAACAGCTATTTCAGGATGTTTTTTAACGTTAGGCAAATTATTAGCCATCATCTCCATAACACCAGGAATCCAAGTATCATGCCAAAACACATCTACTCCATTCTCGTTATTAACAAAAGACACACCAGCATCAGCTAATTCTAGTAACTTCTGGTAACAATATTCTACAGCTAAACCTGATGCTTTTGCGATATCCTCAGCTGATTGATGAACTCTAAACTTTAAAAACAAACCAACTTCTGCCATCTCATCAGTAACAACTGGTTCTAAAATTCTATATTCAGGGTCCAAAACAGTTATTCCATTTTTAGAACCCATCTTCTTATTACTAATCTTATTAGCTAATTTTAATACAACATTTACTTTTTCCATTTTATCTATTACCTTTAAGTTGATTCTTAAGCCAACTAATCCAAGGATCAAATCCATCACCTTTCTTAGCTGAAATCGGTAATACTAATATATCCGGATTAATCTCCTTAGCTCTTTTTTGAACAGCTTCTAAATCAAAATCAAAATAATCAATAGCATCAATTTTATTTATTAACAACACATCAACAATCTTAAACATCTTTGGATACTTAAGCGGTTTATCATCTCCTTCAGGAACTGAAAGAATCATTACATTTTTAGTAGCTCCAGTATCAAAAGATGCTGGACAAACTAAATTACCGATATTCTCTAAAACAACTAAATCTAAACCTTCAACTCCAAGTTCCTCTAAACCAAACTTAGTCATATTAGCATCTACATGACACATACCTCCAGTATGCAACTGAATAACTTTAACATTAGACTTAGAAATTGTTAATGCATCAACATCAGAATCAATATCCGCTTCGATTATCCCGATTTTAAAGTCTTTCTTCAAACATTCAATAGTTCTAACTAAAGTTGTGGTTTTCCCCGAACCTGGTGAAGACATTAAATTTAATAAAAAAACATTCTTTGACAAAACATCTTCTCTTACTTTTTTAGCTAACTCATCGTTATTAGCTAAAACATTCTTCTTAATTTCAATTACTTTGTACTTTTCCATCTCTTCTTTAAATCTCCGTTCTAAAAATAAGATAACATTTGTTATGTTTCTCTTATTTATAACATATTTACTCAAAAAAAACAACTTGATTTATCAAAACCAAGTTGTTTTTAAAGGGGGTATTAAGAAAATATTATGTAAAAAGAAAAGAAATCAAATTCAAACTAACAAATACTTAAAAAGACTCTCACTAGACTCAAGTATTAATTTATTAACTGATTCGTTAAAATCATTACATGTATTAGTATTATTAATTTTAATAACTTGCTTTCTAAAAACAAGTATTCGCAAATAATCCGTCATTAAAAACTGAACTATTCCCTCATTCGCAATATAAACTTTTAACAACGACTTAACATGTAAAATATCACTATTAACTAAAACTAAATTCCATTTGAATTCTTCTAAATAATCATCAAAACTTCTATTAAAACTATCAATACGATTAATAAATCCACCAATTATTTTTGTTTTTTCAATAATCTTACAAACTTCATGTGATAAATCTTTATCTGGATAAATTGTTGTGTGTGTGACACCAGCTTTAGCCAATAAGAATAAAAATACTACTTTGTTTTTATTAACAACTCTTCGGTAGTTTAAATGTGAAGCTTTCATTGAAGAAGTATTTAATCTACTCCTAGCCAAACCTCTAAATGTTTGATCGCTCATTAAATCATTTAGAAACATGATAAAAGCTCCCTCTTGAGCATCATATCTTAAATCATAAAGCGCTGAGTTACTCTTAAATGTCTCTTTATCAATCACAACTACAGGGTTATTATCATAATTCTTATAAGGTTTTGGAAGCCCAGATACTCCTGCAAAATAATTCATATAATCTAAATTATGAGTTAAACTCATACTAGGATTATATACATAATGATACCTACTCAAAACGTTTGCGAACCTAGATTTACACTTATTACTCGCATGGCAAAACTCAAGTATCTTACCATTATCAATAAAACTTTGATAAGCTGCCATATACATAGCAACAGCTAAGTTAAACGTAATATCAACCATT
>JAQUZK010000075.1 GCA_028691335.1 Candidatus Izemoplasmatales bacterium | reverse complement strand
CTCAATTAGTTCTGGCATGTACCTAAAGAAAAATGTGATTAATAATACTTGTATATGCGCACCATCGGTATCAGCATCGGTCATGATTATAACTTTATTATAATTTGATTTACTGACATCAAATTCACTGCCAATTCCAGCGCCAATTGTAGATATAATTGTAGATATTTCTTCGTTTTTAAATACTTCTTCCATCCTTTGTTTTTCAGCATTAATAACTTTTCCACGTAAAGGAAGGATTGCTTGAAAAGTCCTGTCTCTACCTTGTTTAGCTGAACCACCAGCTGAGTCACCTTCCACTAAGAAAAGCTCTTTTATTTCACTATTTCTAGAACTAGCAGGAGCTAGTTTTCCAGATAGAATAGTCTCTTTCTTTTTATATTTTTTTACGAGTCTTGCATCATCTCTCGCTTTTCTAGCTGCTTCCCAAGCATTTCTAGCATTTACTGCTTTTTCAATTAGACTACCCGCTGTTTTAGGGTTTTCAGTTAAATAAACATTTAGTTTATCAGATACCACAACTTCAACTGCTGGTCTAGCTTCGGGAGATCCTAATTTACTTTTTGTTTGCCCTTCAAACTGAAGTAAATTCTCGGGAACACGAATCGAGATAATAGCTGTTAAACCTTCTCTAACATGTGTTCCTTCTAAAGAAGCATCTCTTTCTTTGATATGATTCATCCTACGTCCGTAATCATTAAATATTTTAGTGAAAGCGGATTTAAACCCAGTTTCATGAGTTCCCCCATCTTTTGTTCTTACATTGTTGACAAAGGAAATAATATTTTCATTAAAAGCTTTTGTATATCCAAAAGCTACCTCAACTTCTATTCCTGATTGTATACCAAAAAAATACACTGGATCGTGTAACTCGCCTTTTGATTTATTAATATAATGTACATATTCTTTAACGCCTTTTTCAAACATAAAAGTTTGTTTTTGTTTTGAACGATAATCTATTAGTTGCATCTTTAATCCTTTTATTAAAAATGCGCTTTCTCTAACTCGTTCTTCTAAAGTTTGATAATTAAATAATGTCGTTGAAAAAATCTTTTGATCTGGTTTAAACCAAACTTCAGTTCCTGTTTTTCTAGTTTCGCCTACAACCTCAAGATCTTTAACTTTCTTACCGCCATCTTCAAATCTCATCATATACATTTTTCCATCGCGATGAATCGTTACTTGTAAAAATTCACTTAAGGCGTTAACCACTGAAGCTCCAACACCGTGAAGTCCACCGGCAACCTTATAAGCTCCATCTGAAGAGAACTTACCTCCAGCGTGAAGTTTGGTGAATATCAATTCTACTCCACTGATTCCAGAAGAATGCATATCAACCGGCATACCTCTCCCATCATCAGTAACTATAATAGAATTATCTTCCTTTACTTCTAACTTTATAATAGTTCCAAAACCAGCTAAAACTTCATCTATTGAATTATCAATAATTTCCCAAACTAAATGATGAAGGCCTCTAGTATCTGTAGAACCAACATACATACCTGGTCTTTTTCTAACAGCTTCTAGGCCTTCTAAAATTTGGAGGGAATTTGCATTGTAATTATTATCTTTTATGCCCATAATCTCGCTCCTTAACAAATATATGTTTATTATACCAAATTTTCTGTGTTTTTTCTTTATTTTTTCATAAATTTTTGGTATAATTCTTGACAATTGGAGGTAAATGATGATTAAGTACTTATTTTTGATAATTGCATATCTAATTGGATCAATTCCCTTTTCATATATCTTAGGAAAATATATAAAAAAAGACGATATTCGTAAACATGGTAGCGGTAATTTAGGAGCCACAAATGCTTTTAGAGTCTTTGGAGCGATTGTTGGTATTTCCGTAATGTTATTAGACACTTTAAAGAGTGGTTTAATCATTTTGATTCTAGAACATACATCTTGGTTTGAAGCAATCGACTTATTTCCTTCCATTGTTTATGGCGCAATTGCTGTTTTAGGTCATGTATTTCCGATATGGATGAAATTTAAAGGTGGTAAAGGAGTCGCTTCTGCATTTGGCGCTTTGTTATTCTACTATCCGCTTGTTGCTTTAATTCTATTACCAGTTTTTATCATAACAATTGTTTTAACCAAATATGTTTCATTAGGCTCTACAATTGTTACAATCTGTGCTTTCTTACTTGGGTTAGGCTTACATTTATTTACGAATATTGAACAAATGGATTTAACTTTTGTAGTAACAACAGGACTTATGATGGTTTTGATAATTTTCAAGCATCGAACAAATTACCGAAGGTTATTAGATGGTAATGAGAATAAAATTAAGTTAAGGAAAAAAAGCTAAAAAAAATATGGTCCCCTAAAAACTATGGGAACCATTTTTTATTTTGCTTGTTTGATTGAAGCCATAACTTGTCTTACTTGTTTTTCAGAAGGTTTTCTTCCCATCTGAGACATCATTGCTCTAACCATTTGTTCATTGATTGGCGGATTCTTCTCTAAATACTTTTTAAAATAGTTTTTTGCTAAGAAGAAACCAGTAACCGCTCCTGCTAATATAGCAACTATAATTAAAACTATAAATAACCATATTGGAATATTCCACATCTTAATCACCCCTTTAAACAACATAGATATTTTAACAAATAAATTTACCAATTTCAAGGAATATATTTTTAAATAAAATATTATTTGATGTTTACAAATAAGAAAACAATTGTTATTATATTATTGTATATAAAAGTTTTCTTGTAAGGAGGAAAAGAAAATGCCAAGAAAAATCTTAGACACTTGCATTGCTTGTGGAACTTGTAAAGAAAATTGTCCTGTAGATTGCATCACAGAAGGTGACATCTACGTGATTGATCCAGATGCTTGCATCGACTGTGGAGTTTGCGAAGCTAACTGCCCAGTAGATTGCATTATCGTAGTTGACTAATAAAAAAACTAATAATCAATAAAAAAAATAACGGATAGTTTCCGTTATTTTTTTATTACATTTATTTTTTAAAATAAGAAGAGAGTTTTTCTAAGGATTCAATTAAAAGTTCATCCTTATCTAATTCCATTTCTTCAAAAATAGAATCGATCATTTCCTCATGAAAAGCGTCATGCTCTTCAAGTACAGCCTCTGCCTTCGGCAAAAGTCCTACAACAACTTTTCTACGATCTTCTAAATCTCTTTCTCTAGAGACATATCCCTTCTGATAAAGAGTATTAATTGATGTTGTAAGTGAGCCGATAGTAATTCCAAGTCTTTTAGACACATTAGACATTGTTCTTTCATCTGTCAAACTAATGGCTTCAAGAACGTGAACTTCGTTCATCGATAGTTTGATGCCTTTGTCTTTTAAATTTTGACCTTCTATAGCTAATATTTTGTTAAATATTTCTACAAGTAACTCATTGATTATATCTCTCGCTTGTTCTCTATTATACTTTCTCAATATACCCAACTCCCATTGTTCCGGGACCTGCATGACATCCTACTACTGGAGTTAAAGGTATTAATAACACCTCATCTAGACCTTTAGCCTCTAGTTCATCTTTCAAGTCAAGCATTTCCCCCATATTATTAGTATACACTATAAAAGGGATTATGTCTTTACCTTTTATCTCGTCAAAAAACAAATTCATTAGTTCTTCTCTAGCTTTAGATGTTGTCCTAATCTTTGCTAAAGTTTCTACTTTACCCTCTTTACTTAGATGCAACAAAGGTCTAAGTTTAAGTAAAGATCCAATTGCACCAGCTACTCCTGAAAGCCGGCCATTCTTAACTAAATACTTAAGTGTATCTACAGTGATAAACACATGGTTATTATCTCTTATTTTATCCATTTGTATAAGTATATCTTCCATACTACTTCCTTTGTCGGCCATTTGCTTAGCTCTCATAGCCATTAGTGCTTCGACATAAGTAAGAGACTTAGAATCATAAACAACAACATCTATATCTATCATTTTAGCTGCTAGTACAGCATTTTGATAAGTTCCACTAAGCTCTTTAGAAATTGTAATTACAAGAAGTTTATTATATCCTGAATTTTTCATTTCCTCATACATTTCTAAAATTCTTCCTGTAGAAGTTTGCGCGGTAGAAATATCTAAATCTGGATTCTTTTGTAATCTAGAATAAAAATCATCACTACTAATATCTATAAAATCTTCATATTCTTCTTTTCCAATATTAAGTAAAGATCTAAATTTTCTGATTTCTTTGTCATGAACTAAATAATCTATTCCAGAATTTCCACATACTGCAACACCAATTTTTTCCATAATACACTCCTGTTTTCTTTTAAATTTCAAATAGTTTGAATTTCAAAGTTATTTTATCATACCCAAATAATATTTGCAAGAAAAAAGAGCAAAAAAATGCTCTTTAGTAATCTTGATATGGATTAGTGTTGATTTCTGATTTTACAAACTCAATATCATTAAATTCACTAGATAATTCTCTTATGACTGCATCAATAAAGATTTTTTCCGCATGATGACCTATATCTATCACGGTTATACCTAAGCCTGGAGCGTCTAATGCGGTATGGTATGTTACATCTCCTGTTAAGTACACATCACAACCTCTTAATTTTGCTTGGTGGATATGCTTCGATCCTGAGCCGCCGGAGACTCCTACTCTAGTAATCTCTTTATTAGTTTTTCCTATTACTTTTACTGTATCTAAATTGAGCTTATCTTTGATAAAAGATACGAAATCTTCTAACATCATTGGTTCAATATCACCATATCTACCTATTTCATCTACTTGATCAAGTAAACTAGGATTTTTTAATCCTAATATTCTAGCGAACTCATCATTCATTCCACCTTCAGCGAGATCATAATTAGTATGCGCTGAATAAACAGTGATATTATGCTTAATTAGATTTTTAATTATCCATCCTCTAGGAGTATCAAAAATTATTTTATCTAAAGGATTAAAAAGCAATGGGTGATGAGATAGAATCATATTTACTTTTTTATCAATAGCTTCTTTAACAACTTCTTTTGTAACATCCAAAGTTACCAAAATTTTCTTAGCTGGAATATTAAGGGTTCCTACTTGAATACCCACATTGTCCCATTCGTATGCTAAGTCTTTAGGATATTTATTCTCAAAAAACTTGATAATTTCAACTAAATTCATCTTATAACCCTTTCTAGTACTTCAATTCTATTTTTAATCTTTTTTATTGATTCTGAATTCGTTGTCAAAGACAATGCCTTTGACAAATTTGTGATTTGTTTATTAATCATTTCTTTGAAAATGTCGCTTTTTTCCTTAATTATTAAAGGGCCGAACTCTTTTTCAAAATTAGAAAGCTCCATTTTCCCTCTTTCTAGGACTTGGAGTTGATAATACTTAGCTTTTTCTTTAATTAATTCTTCGGCAACTATCTTCCAATCGTTTCTTTTTAAAAAGTCTCTTAATTGTTCATTCTCAGAATTAGCAATAATCACTAGTCTTTTAACATTATCTAAGGGGGCTTTCTCAAGAATAGATATAATTAATCTACCACCCATTCCTAAAATACTAACAACATCAACTTCTTCATTAAGATAACTAAGACCATCAGCTAATACTGGTATAACTGCTTTTTCTAGGTCCGCTTGCTTAATATTAGCTATCGCATTATTCAAAGGCCCTTCTTTGTTATCAGAAGCGTAAGCTTTAGTTACATAGTTATTCTCTAAACAAAAGATGGGTAAATATCCGTGATCCGTCCCACAATCTGCTAGGACATTGTATCCTTTTATATATTCGCTCGCAGACAGTAAACGTTTGGATATCATTGATGAGATCCTTGATGAAAATCTTTTAATTTTTTAGAACGGTTAGGACTTCTAAGTTTTCTGATTGCCTTAGCTTCAATTTGACGAATTCTTTCACGAGTTACATTAAACTCTTTTCCTACTTCTTCTAATGTTCTACTTTTTCCATCTAGTAAACCAAATCTCATTCTTAATACTTTTTCTTCTCTATCGGTCAAAGTTTCTAGAGCAGCATCTAATTCACGTTTTAACATTTCTTTAGAAGTAAATTCATAAGGTGTTAAAATCTCATCATCAGCGATAAAATCTCCTAACGAAGAATCTTCTTCTTCACCTACTGGAGCTTCTAAAGATATTGGTTCTTGAGCTGTTTTTTGAATACTTTGAACTCTATCAACTGTAATTCCCATTCTTTCCGCTACTTCTTCAGGCGTAGGTTCACGCTCTAATTCTTGTGTAAGTGTTCTTTGGGTTCTAACCATTTTATTGATCGTCTCTACCATATGAACTGGTATTCTAATAGTTCTAGCTTGGTCAGCTATCGCTCTAGTAATTGCTTGTCTAATCCACCAAGTTGCGTATGTTGAAAACTTGTAACCTTTTGTATAGTCAAATTTTCCAACAGCTTTCATTAATCCCATGTTTCCTTCTTGAATTAAATCAAGGAACTGCAACCCTCTTGAAACATATTTTTTTGCGATAGATACAACTAAACGTAAGTTTGCTTCAACTAATTTTTTAGATGAAAATTCACCTTTTTTAAAAATATCTTCATATTCAGCCATCTCTTCTGGTGAAATTGCATCCCCAGTTTTCAACCTATAGTCATATTCTTCTCTAACCTTTTTTGCACGATCTATAAGAGTAGCTAATTCATACTCTTCTTCACCGTTTAACAAATCTACTCTACCAATTTCCTTTAGATACATTCTTACTG
>JAQUZK010000074.1 GCA_028691335.1 Candidatus Izemoplasmatales bacterium | reverse complement strand
AAATTACCTCAAATTGTAATTTCAATTGTTGTATGTGTTATGCTAAAACCTTTGAATCGAATCTTTCAAAAGAAGATTGGTTCAAGATTTTTTCTATGGCACAAAAAAATGGATTGCTTTATGCTTTACTTACTGGTGGTGAAATTTTTAGTCACCCGGATTTTATTGAAATCTATGAGTATTTATATGATTTGGGAGTTAAGGTAACACTTTTTACAAACGGATCATTATTAAATGATATGATTTTGGATACTATTAAAAAAAGACCACCAGAATTAATCGCTATAACTCTTTATGGATATGATGAGGATTCTTACAAGAGTTTTACTAAAAGTGACTCTTTTGAGTTAGTCGATAAAAATATCGATTTATTGATTAGCAATAATATGAACTTATTGTTAAGAACAATTCCTCTGAAAAGCACTTATGAAGAATTAGACAATATTATATCTTATGTAAAAAGCAAGAATTTAAGTCTTGGTTATTTTCTTTATGTTTCTAAGATTAATTCTAATACAAATAGACTTAACCCTTCGGAATTATTAGATTTTGAAAAAAGAATAAGAGAAGCTTTTGAGTATAAACCTAGTGTTTATAAATCTAATTGTGGTGCTTTTAGAAATGGGTATTTTATTAATCATAAAGGTTTGATGCAAGGATGTCCGATGATGCCTTACCCTAGTAAAAAAGTTGGAGATGACTTAATGGGTGTATTTCTTGAGTTGCAAAAAGAATGGATGAGTATGTTAGAAAAATCACCTTGTTTTGATTGTGAACTTAAAAATAATTGTATGACATGTGTAGCTAAAAGATATCTTGAAGGTAATGCTTTTGCTTGTTCTAAGTATTTAAAAGAAATAGCAAAAGGAGTTGAAAAAAAGTGATTAAATATTTGAATGTAGCTGGGATTAATATTAAGTTTGAGTATAATTATAATGATTTTTTTAAAGATAAGATAGATGCCTATGTGGTAGATGAGTTTAGTGATGATTTTTTTGAGATAAAAGTTTCACTAAAAGATAATATTGAAGTACCAGAAAAAAAGATAACATTAAGATATAAAAATCGGTTGAAAATGCAAGATGGTTTAGAAAATTATATTGTTACTATGAAACCTGAGGGCGTTAAACATTTAATTTATTACACTAGTGATTTTAAGAATATAGAGATTATATTGAATACAAATAATAAGGAAAAATTGGCTGAGTTAGAATATGTTTTTAGTGGTATGATGTTCTTTGAAGTGGCAATTAATTCTAATTGTTTACCAGTTCATGCTTCGGCCATAAATTATGATGATCAAACTTTTTTATTATTAGGACCATCTAAGTCTGGCAAATCAACACACACAGATAATTTTCTTAGACTTTTCCCCTCAAGTATTATAATAAACGAAGATAAACCTGTGTTGTTTGAAAAAAATAATACTATTTATGTAGCTGGGTCTCCTTGGTCAGGAAAGAACGTTATTAACGAAAATATTTCTCTTCCTGTAGATTTTCTTTTCTTTCTTAATCAAGAAAAAAGTATCAATATGAAAGAGTTAGACGATAAGAGTAAGATCTTGAGTTTATTAAAGAATTGCCATAGGCCAGGAGAAGTAGATAGCATTACTAACACAACTAATATATTGAATAGAGTGATTGAGAAATTAGATATATATCAATTTGATAATATTGATAGTATTGAAAGTGTTAAGTTTTTATATAATTTTATGACTAATAGATAAGAATCCTTTGTTGGTATTTTCAAGGATTTTTTCTTTTAAATAGGACTTGAAAAAAAATGGCGGTTTTGAAAAACTTATACTTTATATTTTTTTGATAAAATGTTATAATGTTTTTGTAAGCGTTTTCTAATTTTGGAAAACTTTATTTTTGTGAACAGATGGAGAGGAGAAATATTCAAGTCTTGTCTTGAATATGATTATAGATGAAAAATATAACTTTTTTAACAGGTTACTATGGTTCTGGTAAAAGTGAGTTAGCTATTAATTTGGCTCTCAAATATAAAGTGGATTATGTTGTAGATTTAGATGTAATTAATCCATACTTTAGAACAAGAGAACAAGAAAAGATTTTTAAAGAGAATGATATAGAGGTTATTTCTTCAGATTTAGATTATAAAATGCATATTGATATGCCTTATATATCCCAAAGAGTATATATACCTTTTAATAATCAAAGCAAAAGAGCTATCTATGATTTAGGCGGAAATGATATTGGGGCTAAATTGTTAAGACAGTTTGAAGACTATAATGATGTTGATATAGATTTGTTTTTAGTAGTAAATGTATATCGTGAAGAAAGCAATACTAAGGATAAAATTATTGAGTTGATCAATAATATTGAGGGTAAGGGTGGTTTTAAAGTTACAGGTTTGATCAACAACTCAAACTTGTTAAAAGAAACAACTATTGAAGATATATCTTATGGTGAAAACATTATTAAAGAAGTAAGTGATTATACAAAATTGCCGATAGTTTATACAGCTGTATGGGAAAAATTGTATAGTGATAATTTAAAGTTTTTAGGAAAGATTATTAAACTTAAATTGTATTTTAGAAAAGATTGGTTGTAGTTGTTTATTGAGTAAGAAAGTCTAGCATTTAGTTTAAATGCTAGAATCAATTAATAAATATTATTAAACGAATGGTAATAAGGAGGAAAGAAAGTGCCAAAAGGAAGAGTAACATTTAATGACGAATTATGTAAAGGTTGTGGACTTTGTGTGGCTAATTGCCCAACTCACATTCTTTACCAGGACATGAAAACACTTAATAAAGCAGGTTATAATATCATTAGAGTTAGTGAGCCTGACAAATGTATAGGCTGTGCTTTTTGTGCAATTATGTGTCCGGATTCAGTAATTACAGTAGAGGTGAATAAATAATGGCGAAAGTATTGATGAAAGGTAATGAAGCGATTGCCTTAGCAGCTATCAAGGGTGGAGTGGATGCTTTTTATGGTTATCCGATTACTCCACAAAATGAAGTACCAGAATATTTATCGAAACATTTGTTAGCTAATGGCAAAGTGTTTTTACAAGCAGAATCAGAAGTAAGTGCTATTAATATGGTTTATGGAGCTGCAGGAGCTGGAAAAAGAGTGATGACTTCAAGTTCTTCACCTGGGATAGCTCTTAAGCAAGAAGGTATTTCTTATATTACAGCAGCTGAACTTCCTTGTCTGATTGTCTCTGTTATGCGTGGAGGTCCTGGTTTAGGTAGTATTCAACCATCACAGGGAGATTATTATCAAGCAACTAGAGGCGGCGGTAATGGTGATTATCATTTAATTGTGTTCGCACCTGAAAGTATCCAAGAGACTATTGATACTATTAAAGAAAGTTTTGACATAGCTGATTATTATCGTAATCCAGTGATGGTGCTTGTGGATGGTTTGATTGGTCAAATGATGGAGTCAGTTGATTTTGATCGTCCTAAAAAGGAGAGATTCGTTCCAGAAAAAGATTGGGCTACAAATGGTACTAAAAATCATCCTGGAAGAAGAAATATCGCTAATTCACTTTATTTAGATCCAGCTGAGTTAGAACAACATAATATTAAGCTTCATCAAAAATATGAAGTAATTAAGAAGAATGAAACAAAATTTGAATTGATTGATTTTGATAATCCGGAATATGTTATAGTAGCTTATGGAACAATGGCTAGAATTTGTCGTTCTGCTATAGAGATGCTTAAGAATGAAGGGATAGAAGTTGGAATGATTAGACCGATTACTTTATTCCCTTATCCAGAAAAGGCATTTGAACAAATTCCTGAAAATGTTAAGGGAATATTGACTTGTGAGTTATCTATGGGGCAGATGCTTGATGACGTTTTAATCGCAAATAATGGTAAACATAAAGTTGGTTTCTTTGGTAGAGCCGGAGGAATGTTACCAGATCCTGAAGAAATCGTTGGTGCGATTAAGAACTTTAACGAAAGAGTGGTGAAGTAAGATGTGGGAAGTTAAATATGAAAAATCTCAAGGACTTACTGATTCAAAACTTTCATATTGTCCTGGGTGTGCTCATGGTATTATTCATAAATTAGTTGCGGAAAGTCTTGTTGAATTAGGTATTTTAGATCGTTCTATCGCTATAGCTTCTGTTGGATGTTCAGTTTTCTCTTATCAATTCTTTAACTGTGATGCTCAACAAGCTCCACATGGTAGAGCATGTGCATTAGCAACTGGAGTTAAGAGGGTTTTACCTGATAATATCGTCTTTACTTACCAAGGTGATGGAGATTTAGCGAGCATTGGTATAGCAGAAACAATTCATGCGGCTAATCGTGGTGAAAATATAACAGTTATTTTTATTAACAACGCAATATATGGTATGACTGGTGGACAAATGGCTCCAACTAGTTTAATTGGTCAAAAAACAACTACTTCTCAAGATGGAAGAACTCAAAAGAATCATGGTAATCCTATTAAGATTAGTGAAATGTTTGCGACAATAGAAGGAGTTGCTTATCTTGAAAGAGTAGCTGCTTATGATCCAAAACATGTTTTAAATGCTAAAAAAGCAATCAAAAAAGCTTTCCAATATCAAATGGAAAATCGTGGTTTTACAATGGTCGAAGTTGTATCTACTTGTCCAGTTAACTGGGGTATGAAACCTGTAGATGCAATGAAATGGTCAAAAGAAGCTATGGAACCTGTTTATCCTTTAGGTGTATTTAAAGATAAGGGGAGAGAATAATGGAAGCGAAGAATATTAAAGTAGCTGGATTTGGTGGACAAGGCGTTATGATGTTTGGACAAATCTTAGCGTATAGTGCAACAAAAGATGAGATTAATGGTTTATGGTTTCCTTCATATGGACCTGAAACAAGAGGTGGTACAGCCAATTGTTCAGTTATCGTTTCTGATAAACAAATTAACTCGCCTGTGTTTAAAAACGCAGATCATTTAGTGGCTTTTAATGCACCTTCTTTAGAAAAGTTTAAAGACCATGTAGCTAAAAATGGATTGATTCTTTATAATTCTTCATTGATTGAAGATGAATTTTCACAAGATGGTTCAACTGTAGTAGGAGTCCCTATTAATGATATCGCAACAGAGTTAGGAAATGATAAAGTTGCCAATATGGTAATGATGGGCGCATATTTAGAACTTACTCATTTGTTTTCTGATGAAACTATTGAAGCTATCATTAAAAAATTCTTGGGAGAAAGAAAAGCTCATTTATTAGATGTTAATAAAAAAGCTATTCAATCTGGAAAAGATTTTGTAAAAAAATTAGGAGTAAAGTATGCTTAAATCAGTCAATGAACTTAGAGTCTTGGCTAAAAAGGTCAACCGCACAAAATGCGCGGTTGTCTTTGCGCATGATGACCATGTTATAGAGGCTGTTAAATCAGCTTCTGACCTTGGTATTATCTATCCAATACTCATAGGAATCAAAGATGAAATAGTAAAATTAATACGTGATTTTGATTTAAAAGAACCATATGAGATAATTGATGAAACAGATGGTGAAAAAGCGACTAGAATAGCAATGGATTTAGTTAATGATAAGTCAGTTGACATTGTAATGAAGGGTTTAATTGATACAAAAGTACTACTTAAAGGTGTTGTAAATAGTGATTTTGGAATTAAAGATTCTAAATTATTATCACATGTAGGTATTGTATCTTATCCAAATCATCATAAAGTTTTGTTCGCAACTGATGGAGCGATGAATATCAGTCCAAATGTTGAGCAAAAGATTTTAATAATCGAAGCTGCAGTAAAACTTGCAAAGTCACTAGGCTATGATATGCCAAAGGTAGGATTAGTATCGGCAGTAGAAAAGGTTAATCCTAAAATTCAATCTACAGTTGATGCCAAAGAAATAGTTGAATATTACGAAAAAAAGTCGATAGATTTTATAATTGACGGACCTTTTGCGGTTGATAATCTAGTTTCTATGGACTCTGTAAGACAGAAAGGTATCACTTCTAAGGTTGGAGGAGATTGCGATATTTTGGTCTTTCCTAATTTGGATTCTGGAAATATTTTTTATAAGACATCAGTATTTCTAGCAGGTGGTGAATCTGCAGGAATCGTTCTTGGCGCAAAGGTTCCGATTGTCCTTACTTCAAGAGCTGACAGTGCTAGTGCGAAACTAAATTCTATATTATTGGCGGTGCTTAATCATGATGGATTATCTAATCTTAGTAATTAACCCTGGTAGTACTTCTACCAAGGTAGCCATATATAATAATGAAATAGTTATTAAAGAAAAAACACTAAGACACGATGTTTCTGAATTAAAACACTTTAAAACAATAATTGATCAAAGAGACTTTCGCAAAAACTTAATTTTAGATTTATTACATGAAAATGGATATAATCTTGAAGATGTAGATGTTTTTGTTGGACGTGGTGGTATGATGAAGCCTCTTAGTGGAGGAACATATCTAATATCACAAGAAATGGTTGATGATTTAGCTAGCATGAAATATGGTGCTCATGCATCAGCGCTTGGATCAATTCTGGCTTTTGAGTTCGCTAAAGAAAATAATAAAAAAGCTTTTACAGTTAATCCTGTTGTAGTTGATGAGTTTGAAGATATTTCTCGTATAAGTGGATTAAAACAAATAGAAAGAAAAAGTGTTTTTCACGCCTTAAATCACAAAGCTATCGCTATGAGATTTGCAGGTGAAATAAAAAAACCGTATGAAGATATCAATGTAATAGTTGTTCATCTTGGTGGTGGAATTTCCGTTGGTTTACATAAAAAGGGTAGAGTAATTG
>JAQUZK010000073.1 GCA_028691335.1 Candidatus Izemoplasmatales bacterium | reverse complement strand
AACTGTTGAAGTAATTGCTTTTTTTGTGTTTTCTTCATCTAGAGCTTCTTGCAAATTTATTGGTTTATCAATTATAGAAAACATTGATGTTATTCCGATTTCGTGCATAATTTTTGAATTTGTTGCTAAACTTCCTGCTAGAGCTATAATGGGTATATCATATTTTTTACCCAGTTTTCCAATTCCGGATAGAAGTTTACCCATTCTAGATTGTTCATCAATTCTTCCTTCTCCAGTAATGATTAAATCAACATTTTTAGCGATTTTCTCAAGCTGTATTTTTTCAAAGATAATATCTATCCCTGGCTTTAATGAAGCGTTTAAAAAGTTTTTGAAAGCATAACCAAGCCCTCCAGCCGCTCCAGAACCAGGAGACGAAGGATCGGTTTTAAATAGTGTAGAGTTTACCAGGTTATGAAATGACTTTAATCCTTCATCAAGAGTTTCAATATCTTTATTAGATGCGCCTTTTTGTTTGCCATAAATATATGTCGCGCCATTAAAACCATATAAAGGATTATCTACATCTGAAGCGATTAAAAAGGAAGTCTCTGCTAGTCTTTTGTCAAAATTTTTGATATCAATATCAGCGATTAGGTTAAGAGATTTACCTATAGGTTTTAAAGGTATTTTAAACTTATCTAAAAACTTAACTCCTAAAGCATTAAGCATCCCGATACCACAATCATTAGTGGCACTACCACCTAGACCGATAATAAAGTTTCTAGCTCCTTTGTCAAGAGCGTCTTTAATTAATTCTCCAGTTCCATAGGTGGTTGTATAAAGAGGATTTTTTTCACTGTCACTTAAAAGTGTTAAACCGCTTGCTTGCGCCATTTCAATTATTGCAGTTTTATCTTCTAAAAGACCATAAAAAGCTTCAGTTTCTCTCATTAGGGGGTCATGCACTTTAACATATATTTTTTTACCTTCAAAACTAGAGAGTAGACAGTCAACCGTTCCTTCTCCGCCATCAGCTATTGGCTGGTCTATTATTGATGTTTCAGGTAATACTTCAATTATTTTATTATGGATAATTCTTGTAGATTCTAAAGATGATATTGAACCTTTAAATGAATCTATGGCAATTAGTATTTTCATTCGCGTTTAATCTCCTTATCAAATATTATATCATTATTTATTTGTATGAGTTTAAATTTTTAAATTAAAAAAGTAGATTCAATTTTACTGAATCCACTTTAAATTAAATTATATTGTCTTTAAATATCTAAATTAAATCCTATCTCTTCATAAAAAGCTTCTAAGTGTATCAAATACATGTCATAGATTGCTTGTTCGCCAAAATTTTTCACATAAGTACTTGTGGATAAATCTGAACTATATGACAAAGTGATTGAACGATCTGTTCCCGGACTATAGCTAATAGCTAATAAATTATCCCATTCATAACTACAATCAAAACAACCATAATCAGAATAATCATATGTGAAAAAGGAGATTCTAGTAATTACCGGTTCTTCAGTATAATCTACTGATAATATTGTCATATATGCATCACTTTGACTGTAATTAGATGTATAGAAGAAGGTCATAGTAGTTTCACTAATTTTAAATCGATAGTAATCATCATTTAAAACAAAATTTTTCGCATAAGATACTGATATATCATATCCTGAAAACGAATCAGGATTGTTTATAAAAGAGTTACATGAATCATCGTCCATAGGTAAACCATATCCATCCATATAACATTTTGCATCCCAGGATGTTTGAGCTTGCCTATATAGATCGTCATAAGTTAATTTTTCAAATAGATACCCTTCGTGTCTTACTGATACATTTCCGCTAATAGCGTTTCCAGAAGAATCTCTAACTACAACAGTTACATTAGCTATACCACCGTTAGGCTGTTTTTGAATCATTTCCGCAATGTTTGATGTTATTTGTAAATTGTCAAAATCACCATCATAAAGACTGTCTAGTAAAAATATTGGATTAAATATTCCCATAATGATTTCATAATCATCCACAAATTTAACTTGAGGCGCTAAAGTATCAACTATAGTTACCTCTCTGGTTAACACTTGATCTTTTTTCCCTTAACTATCCAAGGTGTAATACCCGATTTTATATGTTCCAAGTTTATACTCATTAACTGATCCGTTTACATAAACGATAATATCTGGATCGCTCATGTAGTAACCTAAATCGAAATACTCTTCACCTAATTCAGAATAAATTTTTTCATCGCCTATTAGTCTGAATCCTTCAGGCAGTTCCGTAGTTTGGTGTTGGTTGTTATTTGTTGTTGAATTGCTACAACCGATTACTGTAAAGCTTAAAAGCAACATAATGAAAAATAAAAAAACTTTTTTTAATACATAAGATTTTCCTCCCCTAATTTTTAAGCATTTTAACATAAAACTTTTATTAGGGCAATAAAAAGGAAAAACTTTTTTTAAATAAAAGGTATACAAAGTAGAGAGAATTAACAAAAAAAGACTAAAAAATTTAGTCTTAATTGAAAATTCCATTTTTTAATAATTTCATGCATTCATCAACTACATAATCAACATCTTTTTCTTCAGCTTCTTCGTTGAAAACTATTTGTAAACCAACAAAGTTTGAAATCCCCATTAATACATAAGCAACTGTTTCTAAGTTGATATCATCTCTTACTTCCATCTTTTCAACATATGGAGATAAGCGATGAACATATGATTTAGCGAAGTCAGTGTAATATGTTTTAAAAATATTGAAATCAACAAATAAAGATTCCCATACAAGTTTATAAGCTAATGGATCTTTTTTTACATACATGATAAACGCTTTTAAACCAGCTCTTTCCATATCATATCTTGTTTTACAATCTTTAGTAGCTTCGTGAGCTGTTACTCTAATGTTATATCCATACTCATCAAGTAGATAAAGATATAAAGCTAGTTTGGAATCAAAGTAGATATAAAACGTACCAGCAGCGACTTTAGCTTTTGAGATGATGTCGTTGATGGAGGTTGAATTAAAACCATCTTTTCCGTATAGATACTTACCTGCTTTTATAATTTTTTTGAATGATTTTAATCCTACCTTTGTTTTGGGTAACCTAAATTCATGTTTTCTCATTATTATCACCTCTTTAAATTGTAGTTTATTATCTAATTTTATTCAAGTAGTTTTTAAAAAATATTTATATGAATAAAGATTCATAAGTATGATTTTTTAAATCAGTTTACCACATTATTATCTTAGAATAGCCAAAAATAGTTGTATACGCTTACAAACGGAGAACTTGGCTCTTAGATAATGATTGTTATTTTTTTATAAAATAAGTGAAAGCGCTTGACAAAATTGATTGAATTTGCTTATAATTATAGTGAAATGTGAATGTTTATTCATATTTATAACTTAAATTAGGAGGATTTATATAGTGAGTAAAAAAGTTTATATTGTCGGTGCTAAGAGAAGTCCTATAGGTTCTTTCCTAGGAACGTTGAAAGATGTGCATCCTAGTGAATTAGGAACTCAAGTTTTAAAAGCTTTATTAGCAGAAACTAATGTTCCAAAAGACAAAATCACGGAGGTGATTGTTGGAAATATTCTTCCTGCGGGAATCGGACAAGGCATTGCTAGACAAATTTCAATTAATTCTGGTATTCCAGAAACTGTACCAGCCTATTCTTTAAATATGGTCTGCGGTAGCGGTATGAAATCAATTATGAATGCTTTTATGGGTATTCAATCAGGTTTTAGTGAAATTGTTGTGGCTGGTGGCGTAGAGTCGATGTCAGGAGCGCCTTATATGGTTAGCGGTAAAACAAGATCAGGTTCAAAGATGGGTAATATGGAATTAGTTGACCATATGATTACCGATGCTTTAACTGATGCTTTTACTAACACTCATATGGGTATTACTGCAGAGAACATTGCTAATAAACATAGTATTACAAGAGAAGCTCAGGATAAGTTTGCTTATGAATCTCAAGTAAAAGCAATCAAAGCAGTTGATAGCGGAAGATTTAAAGATGAAATTATTCCTATTGTGATTAAAACTAGAAAAGGTGATATTGTTTTTGAAAACGATGAATACCCTAATAGAACAACTACTCCAGAGATTCTAGCTAAGTTAAGACCAGCTTTTGTTAAAGATGGTTCTGTAACTGCTGGAAATTCCTCAGGAATTAACGATGGAGCTTCGTTTACTATAATAGCTAGCGAAGAAGCAGTAAAGAAATATAATTTAAATGTATTAGCTGAAATTGTTGCGATAGGTCAAGGCGGTGTAGATCCTAATTATATGGGCCTAGGACCAGTTCCAGCTATTAGAAGTTTAATGAATGATTATAATATGAAGTTAAAAGATATAGAGATTTTAGAATTAAACGAAGCTTTTGCATCTCAAAGTTTAGGTGTAGTTAAAGAACTTTCTGAAGAACATAATTTATCTGAAGAAGAAATCCTAGAAAAAACAAATCCTAATGGTGGAGCTATAGCTTTAGGACATCCTGTTGGTGTTAGTGGTAATAGAATAGTTGTTACATTATTACATGAAATGATTAAGCAAGATAAACATTTAGGTTTAGCTAGTCTTTGCATAGGTGGCGGTATGGGTACTGCCTTAGTAATTAAGAGATAAAAATAATATAAAGGAGATTAATAGAAGATTATGAAATTAGAAAATAGAGTAGCTGTAGTAACTGGTGGAGCTAAGGGTATTGGCGCAGAAATCGCTAAAGCATTTGCGAGTGAGGGAGCTAAAGTCATCGCTGTTGATATGGGTGAAATGACTTATGAAATGGAAAATGTAGAATTATATAAATTGAATATCACTGATACCGTTGGATGTAAAACTTTCTTTGATGAAATGATAAAAAAATACGGAAAGATTGATATTTTAGTTAATAACGCTGGTATCACTAAAGATTCAATGACAAGAAAGATGACTGACGAAATGTGGGATGCAGTTATCAATGTAAATCTAAAAGGGATTTTTAATTTAGTTAGATATATTGGTCCACAAATGGAAGAAATAGGCGGAGGATCAATTATAAATATTTCTTCAGTTGTTGGTGTCTTCGGTAATATTGGACAAGCTAATTATGCAGCTACTAAAGCTGGGGTTCTTGGCTTAACAAAAACATGGGCTAAAGAATTTGCTAGAAAAGGTGTTCCTGTAAGAGTTAATGCAATTGCGCCAGGATATGTTATGACCGATATTTTAAAAACTGTTCCTCAAGATTTATTAGATAAATTCGCTGGATTAACTATGCTTAAGCGTTTAGGACAACCAGAAGAAATAGCGAAAGTTGCTCTTTTCTTAGCCAGTGATGATGCATCATATATAACTGGACAAACAATTCAAGCTGACGGCGGAATGAGACTATAAAAAAATAAAAATAGAAAGATGTGATCATATGAATAAACCAACTGTAGGTATTGTTGGGACAGGTATTTATTTACCTGATAATTATATGACCGCTAAAGAAATCAGCGATAAAACCAATGGAGTCTGGGCTGAGGAAGCGGTTATCGAAAAACTAGGTATCGTTAAAAAAACTATACCTGGAGAAAATGACGGCACTCAGGAAATGGGTGTAAAAGCAGCTTTAGATGCTTTGAAAAATACCGGAGTTAATCCTTTGGATATCGATGTGATTATTTGTGTTGGTGAAGAATGGAAAGAGTATCCTTTAACAACAAGCGCTCTTTATATTAAAGATAAAATCGGTGCTATCAATGCCTGGGGTATTGATGTGGCTAATCGTTGTTGTACTACTGTATCAGCTATGAAAATGGCTAAAGATATGTTGATAGCCGATGATGATGTAAATATTATCATGGTTGTTGGTGGATACCGCAATGGCGATTTTGTTGATTTCACTGATAAAGACATGTCAATGATGTATAATTTGGGGGCTGGTGGCGGAGCTATTATTTTAAAGAAAAACTATAATAAAAATCTCCTTTTAGGATCTCATATTATCGCTGATGGATCTTTATCAAGAACTGCAGGGGTTGAAATAGGTGGTACAGCTAAACCAATAACCTGTGAGAATATAGAAGAATCAAAGAAATCATTGAGATTAATGGAACCAAAAAAGATGAAGGATCGTCTTAATGATGTATCAATGCCTAATTGGTTTATGTGTATTGATAAAGCTTTAGAAAAAAGTGATTTAAAAAGAAAAGATATTGATTATCTTGCAATTTTACACATTAAAAAATCAGGACACAAATTTATGCTTGAAGAATTAGGTCTTTCTGATGAACAAACTATTTATTTAGAAGACTATGGTCATATTGGTCAAGTAGATCAAATACTATCTCTTCATAAAGCCTTAGAAGAGAATAAGGTTAAAGATGGAAGTGTTGTATGTATGATCGCTGCAGGAATTGGTTATGTTTGGGCAGCTAATATTATCAAGTGGGGAAATTTGTAACTGTCTTTCTTATAAGACATATTAAAGTTGGGAGAGAGAATTATGTCAATATCTACAATTATTACACTACTCTTTAGTAGTCTAAGATTAGGATCAATTGTGGCGCTAGCGGCTCTTGGTATAGTTCTGATTTTCAGAACTTCAAAAGCAACTAATTTTGCTCAAGGAACAATTGGTACTATGAATGCTTATGTAGCTGCTTATTTTTCTATGAATAGGGGTTTAAGTTGGTTTTTATCAGTTTTAATTGCGATTGTTACGGCCTTTCTAACTGGTATCTAAATAGATAAAATCTTTATTAGACCCGCAAAGAAAACAAATATCGTAGGTAAGCAAATTTTAACTTTTGGAATTATCATG
>JAQUZK010000072.1 GCA_028691335.1 Candidatus Izemoplasmatales bacterium | reverse complement strand
AAATCAAATATCATCGCATTATTTAATGCATCTAATGTAAGTCTTGGTGAATCAGCTGTATTAGCTCCATTAGTTCTTTCTGTCCATTCTGCTTCAAAAGCAGCTTCATCTTCATAAGTAAATTCATCAACTAGCTTATATGAATCTTCAACTACTGGTTCTTCAGAAATAATATAGTCAAATTCAGAAGCATTTTTAACAGCTGTAACATAAGATATTACTAAACTACCAGTTATTGGACTACCAGACCAATTATTAAATCCGATACCAAAATCTGTGATTTCACTTGGAAGTTTTCCTGATTCGTTGTAAACATCAAGATAAACCCATCCACTTTCACCAATTGCTGGTAAATTAACAGTATAAGCATTTTGGCTTCCTGACCAGTATAACCATACTCCAGCAGTTGTTACATTGGTATTATTAGTTACATAAAATCCCAACAACAAATACTCATCTGTAACACCAAGAGTAGCTAATGAATCATATTTTCTAGCTAAAGTCCAACCCTCATTAGCTGTAGCTGGCAATAAGAAAGTAAATGAATCATCTTCAGGATTTAATACTATTCTTTCAGAATCATTTGTATTTACACTATTAGTTCTTTCTGTCCATTCTGCTTCAAAAGCTGCTTCATCTGCGTAAGTAAAATCATCTATTTTCACTTCATCAACTGTATGAACTTCTACTAATTTTTCTAAAGCAAAATCCTTTATATATAAAGTGTTATTAACATCAGTATCTAAATATCCATACATGAATTGGAATTTAGCATCACCATTAATCATGGCTTTATCAACTGTGAACACCATTTCATATGTTACATATTCATCAGTAATATAGATTGTCTTTAATCCTCCTGTGAAGTTATCAATCCAAGGATCTACATAAAGTGTTGCACCAATTCTTAAACGTAACTCAGTCGCAACATCTGCTTTTACTGTAAATACTATACGATATTGTTGTCCTGATTCAAATAATGATTCATTCAAATAATATACTATTCTTCCTGGATCCCAATCATATTGATATTTATTAATTCCAGTAATCTTATATGCTTCTTCTTCAAAATCAACTGTAGCGGTACTATGATGAATTTCTCCAGGAGTTAACAAATCAGTTACTTTTTCATAAACAGGTTGTTGTTCTTGAACGATATCAAATTCCTTAACATAGATTGTATTTGTAGAATCTGTACTTAAATAACCATACATAAATTGGAATTTAGCTGTTCCATCAACCATATCTTTATCTACAGTAAATATAACTTCATAAGTATTATATTCAGTACCAATTGAGATAGTTCTAAGTCCGCCAGTGAAATTATCAATCCAAGGATCAACTGAAAGTGTAGAACCAACTCTGAAATATAAATCAGTAGCTACATCAGCTTTTACAACAATTTCAAACTTATATGTTTTACCCATTTCAATATCAACACCATTGGCAAAATAGTAAACCCAACGAGCGTGATCCCACGGATCAACATTTGTATCAATATCAGTAATTAAATATGCTTCTTCAGTTGCATCATAAGTAACTGTTGAATGGGTTGGACCTTCATCATTATTTCCTAATAAATCAGTTCTAGTTGATTCATCCCAATTTAAATTACTAACAAGAACTTCAACTGACTTAGTTGATATATTTCCTAATGCATCAGTTGCTTCATAAGTGATTGTAAATGTACCTTCAGTAGTTACAACTCCATCTACCAAGAATTGATCTAATCCTGTAACAGTAACATTAGCGTTGTCGATAGTTCCATCAACATTATCTACTACAGTTACATTTAAGAATGGATCAAATGTATCACCAACATTAACGCTAAATCCATTTGCGTTAATCTTTGGACCTTCTTTATCAACAACTTCTACATCAACAGTAAATACTGTAATATTTCCAGATAAGTCATAAACTGTAAAAGTAATTGTATAAGTTCCTGCTACATTAAAGTTTAAACCACCGTTATCTACCATTTCTGGTAAAACAGCTATTTCTCCATCAACTGCATCAATTGCAGTGACTAATTGATGAATTTGAATTTCACCAAGATTTGTGAATTGATCAATTGAAGTAGGAACACCTTCTTTAACTGTGACTACTGGGCCAACTGTATCAGCGTTTTCAACTGATAATACTTGAATTTCTAAAGTATAAGTTGTAGTCATATCTCTTGAATCAGTAGCTTCAAAAACTACATTGTATTTTCCAGGATTATTAAAATCTACCGCTGAAGCATCAAATGTAGGTGTTAACACTGTTTGACTCATGTCATAGAATGTTACATAATCTTCCCAAGTAGGTGCTGTATCTCCAACTGTAAACTTAACAGGTAAATCAGCTCCTTGATTAACTACATATGTAGGTGGATCAAAAGTCGTTACTATTTTATACATATAAATATCTTTAAAAGTAGTAACTCCGTCTTTACCGATATTAGAATAATCAACATTACCTAAATTAAGTTCTATCATGAATTCTTCGTATCCAGCTGTAGAAACAATTGAATCTAATTTAAAGAAGAAATTAAATGTTTGATATTCTGAGTTAATATCGAAGCGATAATCACTTCTACCATCAAAATCATCAATCCATCCATTTGCTTCATCTGTAGCTAAGCCCATTCTAAAGCCCATTTTTCTATCAATTGTAGTTTTTACAGTAAATGTAAACATATACCATTGATCAGCTTCTAAGCCGTTAGAATCATCTTTAATATAAGCTCCAGCAGCACTTAGCCAATCACCTAACTTAGTTACAGTGACAGTCATAGTTTTTTCTAAAGCATCATAAGTAATGCTAGCTTCACCATTATTACTCTTTTCAATCCATTGATTATCACCATTGTTTTGGAAAGTCGGATCGGTTATGAAACCAGAATCAACTAAATTACCAATAACAACTCTTCTAGTATAAGTAGTTTCATTTCCACCAGCATCACTAACAGAATAAACTACTTCATAAGTACCAACAGTTGTCAAATCTAAAGCATCGTAATTAATACTAATTTGACTTGTGATATTACCATCGATATCATCAACTGCAGTAACTCTGTTCATTAAAACTTCTTCTAGTTCAGTTTGAGGATAATTAACTACAAAAGCCATTTCATCACTAGGTACATTTAATGTAGGTGGTACCATATCACGAACTTCCGCGAACTGTACATCGATAACTAAATCAGTTAAGGTAACTCCATTAGTATCAACATCAACTGTAACATCACTTAAAGCTGCGTTAATAACATAGTAAACAACAAATTCTTCTTGAGATGTTGAAGCACCGATTTCAGTAACCGAACCTCTTTGACTGTTTAAATCAACAGTCAAACTACCAGCTTGAGCTGCTAATACATCTAAAGTAACTTTCACATAAGTAAAGTCAGCGATAGTGTCATTGATAAGTCCTCCAGAGAATACTGGTGTTGAGTACACATCATCAGCTAAAGTTAAATCTGCTAAATTATATGTTGTTGGATCTCCAAAAACAAAGTCTCCAAAATCAACAGTTACTTTTCTCTCTTTAACAGTTTTATTACCAGATTCATCACTAGCGCTGTAAGTTAATGTATAAACTCCTTCAGCCCATATGTTTAATTCTCCAGTATAAGTAACTTCAACAGCCCCATCGATAGTATCATTAGCACTAACACCTTCAAGTGGGTCAAATTCTTCACCGACATAGATAGTCACGTCACCAACACCTACCAATAAAGGTCCTTGGGTATCAGTATAAACAACTGTAATAGTAATAGTGACTGAAGTTATGTTTCCATCACTATCAAATACTGTATAAGTCGCTTCATACTCCCCTTCTTTCATAGGGTTAACATTACCGTCATAATGAATTTCAGTTATTTCACCATCTTCTTGATCATAAGCAGTAATCCCTGCAAGTGGAACAAATGTTGAGTTCTTTTCAATTGTTTTGTCTACAGCTCCATTAATAACTGGATATGTATCAGTAGTAGAAACTTCAGTAGTTGAAGAACTTTCTGTAGTAACAGTACCAGTCGTTGAACTTGTAGAACCATCTGTAGTTGTAGATGATGTATTATTACAACCAACAAAAACCATAATTGTTAAAAAACTCATTAATAGTACAACAAATTTTTTCATACTTTCCTCCTTTTTTAATTCTATTTTTTTTTAGAATTTTTATATTTAATTAACTTCCGGCAATACCGGAACGGTCAACCCCTTCAACAAACCATTTCTGCGCAACAATATATATCAATAATAAAGGCACAATTGAAATCAAAGTCATCGCATATTGGACACCAATATTATATGTACTACTTACTGAGTCCATAGTTACATTACCTTGTGAATACATCGATTGATAAGTAGCTATAAAAGCATCTAAACTCATTGGTAATGTAGTGTAATCAGCTCCAAAATAAAGTCTAGCAAGCGATGTTTCATTCCAATACCAAACAAATGAATAAAGTGCTGTAATCAAAAATGCAGGTCCAGCTAAAGGAATCGCTATCGTTAGATAAGTCTTTAATGTCGATGACCCATCTACTTCAGCTGCCTCAAATAATTCATCAGGAATTATTCTGAAAAATTGATAAAAAATTAGAATAAATATCGTTTGTCTAATTCCGTTTCCAAAGATAGCTGGAACCCAAAAAGCCTTAATTGAACCCATGATATCTAAGTTTATACCTAAAATCTTTAAATCTTTATATAAAACAGTTGTAGGGATATAAGTAAGTACTGAAGGTATTAAAAACATCGCAATCATTATTCCCATCAATAATTTCTTGAACGGAAATTTATATCTAGCGAAACCATATCCAATTAAAGCTGAAGAAAAAACTGTAGCTATTGTTGGATATAAACTAACTTGTATTGAATCCCATAAAGCGTTAAAAAATTGCATCCACATAAAAGCATTTTTATAATTAACAAAAGTAATCTTACTAGGTATCCAAGATACAGAAGTATTGATTAAATCCTCAATAGCCATTAATGATTTAGCCAACATTGCTAGTAAGGGATAAAGAAATATAAAACTAATACCAATTAATAAAATATAAAGAACTAACTTCTGTACTAAACCTAATTTTTCATTTCTACCAAGCAAAATTCTTTTTATTTTCATCTTATTTTTGTATACCATTTTATAAAGTTCACCCCCTTAGTTATACTTTCTTGAACTCAGCTTTATCACAAGTGAATAAAAGCTGATAACCAAGAGTTCAATCATAAACAGTATCCATGATAAAGCCGCAGAGTACGCTCTACCATAATTAATCTCATCTGTTAAAGTACCACCTAACATTCTTGATTCATCTGAATGAACATTAATAATTTGTACTATAGCATTATTTGATAGATTAGAATAAATAATCGTAGTATAGATAATATTTAAATAAATCAAAGGAACCAAAGCAGGTAATGTGATTTTCCAAAATAGCTCCCACATCGAAGCCCCATCGATTCTAGCAGCCTCATAAGTAGATTTATCCATCTTTTGTAATCCAGCTAAGAAGATTAAAATCTGTACCCCTGAAAGCCATAGTATTAACACTATTTTCCCGAAAGCACTGATAATAACTTCATTAAAAAGATCAGGGAAATACTCATTCATAAAGTTAGATATTTCACCATTAGCTATTGCTGGAACGGTTAGTAAAGAATTTCTTTCAAAATTCATCAACATATTTCCGGACAACAATATCACTGGAATAAAGAAGATTGTTCTAAAGATTGCTATACCCTTTACTTTTTGATTTAGCAACAAAGCTAATATCAGAGCAAAAACTACTACCAATGGAACAACTAATGCAACATCCTCTAAAGTATGAAATATCTGACTTACATGAAATGGTTCATCTCGAAATATTCTCTTGAATTGAGTAAAATCATTCCATTTACCAGTTATCTGCCAACCTATTCCAGTCACAAAATAATACTTATCACTGAACGCCATCCTAATTGACTTCAATAAAATAGGTAAAGAAATATACGCTAATCCTAAAAGCCAAGGCAAGATAAATCCAATCCCATAAACCCATCGCTTATACTTGTTAGGTAATTTCATAAATTTAGACTTCAAATAAGTCAAGCCGGTATATTTACAAAAATACTTTATCGCCACTGATAAATACTTCTTAGCGATTTTTAATATATCTTTTATTTTTACAAAAATATCTTTCATTAATTTTTTCACTTAGACCACCTCATAATTGTTAGCCGAGATAGTCAAGCCAGATACTTCAACATCATAATTATTATAATTAACGTAAATAACAGTGTTATTACTATATCTAATTTCCGCTACACCTTTTTCAATGTATCGATGATTCTCCATCTTTATTCCTGAAACATTCATCAAACCTTGATACACAGTTTCATTAACATGAATAATTGTCTCTTTCCACAAATCATATTGAGATGTGTAAATATATTCTGAATTAGTATATCTAAGTTCATGAGTAGATTCTTTTGTAATTAGAAAAGATGGATTAATACCATATTCTACAAGTCTTAAAGCCAATAAATCATAATCAGAAATATAGTTTATATATGTTGAATTCAAATCAACACTTCCAGCTAAAACTAGTTGAATAAATGGTATCGAATCAGTAACATAAGCGTATTTATTAGATTCAATTGGCGCAAACATATATGAGTCTAAATACTTCCATAAATATGAGTTAGGTTGATACAGACTTAGTTTAAAACCAGAAAGTTCATTTAGTTCAACTTGAAGCGACTCTATCATATCATTTCTAAAATAGTCATTTGAACCATATCG
>JAQUZK010000071.1 GCA_028691335.1 Candidatus Izemoplasmatales bacterium | reverse complement strand
ATGCCTTCCAAGTATATTCTTCAAGAGATAACTATCCTCAATATCGTTGGCCAACATATGAAGCAGCGGAAATACATTCCATGAGCATGGAATTCTTAGCTTGGCCATGGATTGATGGTTTCTTTAAAGAAGACACAGAAAAGTATAAATTCTATCATTTGGATAGCGCATTATCTTTCTTACCTTACGGTGTATCTGTTGATGAGTTTCAACACGAGATTTACTTTAATCCAGAAATGAGTCCAGAAGAAAGAAAAGCAACTTGGAGAAAAATCGAAAAGAAATATCTACCATTTAAAGACTATGATGATGACAGTTTTATGGAAAAAGGAACTTTCTGGTATCGCCAAGGCCATATCTTCGGTTCCCCATTCTATTATATCGATTACACTTTAGCACAAGTATTAGCTTTTCAATACTGGGTTAAATCAAGAAAAAATCATAAAGAAGCATTTAAATCATATTTATCACTTTGTAAACTTGGTGGTTCTAAGAGCTTTGTTAACCTAATCAAAGCTGTTAATCTTGATAATCCATTTGAAGATGGAACTGTTAAAAAAGTTATTGAACCAATAAAGGCATACTTGGATTCAGTTGACGACTCAAAATTATAGTACATTAATTGCTTTATTTTTTTCTTAAGCTATAATAGATAATATAGGAAAGAGGTATATTATGGATAAAAAATTTGTAGAGGCTATCAACACTCAATTAAATTTTGAGATTGAATCAGCACATGTTTACTTAGCAATGCAAAACTATTTTGCAAACAAGTCACTTAAAGGTTTTGAGCATTGGTTTCAAATTCAGTTTAGAGAAGAATTAGAACATGCTCAAAAGTTCATGGATTACTTAAATGACAGAGGAGAAAGAGTTGAAATTAGAGGTTTTGAAAACCCAAGAAATGATTTCGAATCTATTCTAGAAATCCTTGAAGTTTCTTTGAATCACGAAAAAGAAGTTACAAGAAGAATTAATAACTTAATGAAAATGGCTATTGACCTTAACGATTATGCCAGCATTAGTTTTTTACAATGGTATGTAGATGAACAAGTTGAAGAAGAAGCTAACTTTTCTGAACTAATTGATAAGGTAGAAATGTTAGGCAATACTGGCATTTTCATGTTAGATCGTGAATTAGGAAAAAGAGAAGACTAATAAAACTTAAAGGAGCCGTCGGCTCCTTTATTTTTTTAGATTAAATTTTCATGCCAATCTCCGATAAATGCTATGAGTTCATCAAACTTAGGACTTCTAGCGTTTCTAACATAAAAACCGCTAGTTGACATACCCGTTAAAAGTGCTAAATCAGGCTTCAATCCTAATAACATACCTAACATAAACCCTGCATTAAAGTTATCTCCAGCACCAGTTGTTAATTTAGGTTTTTCCACATAAGGACCTGTCTCTTCATAAAAAACTCCATCAACCACACAACAAGACCTATCAACTGGATGAATAACTACTGAATAAATATCCAAATACTCAAACATCGCTTGGTTTAAATCTTCTAATGATACTTGCATGTTTTTTAAACTTGAATCATCAAATAAATCTAACACATTAGCCACATCATAGGCTTCTTTTTTATTTAATCCGAGTACAACTCGGAAATAACAATTAAATTCTTTTAATAGATTTAAAGCTTCTACTATTTCGTGTTTTTCTCTTTTTTCTGGATCGGCTAAATCTACAAACATAAATGGTCTTACATTCTTCTTAGGTAATGAAGAAATTATATTTTTCAATAACTTCCTCCATAAATCAGTCATATTTGGTAACATGGACCAATTAACTGTAGCGAACATATCCGCTTCTGAAATCATATTTTTCAAGTCTTCTTCTTTTACAACTGATATTAATTGTTCATAAGTAACATTTGCTAAAGAATTCATCTTGCCAAGAATAAGCTTCCCATCATCAAATTCTAAAGCATCTGAGTGTCCAGGATTCTCAATGGTATAGAGTTTAACTTTTTCTTCTAAAGAATGAAATACATCATTTATAGTAGGGTATCCTAGTGACCCAATATAAATGATATCATCAACAGCTTTACTCATCGCGTTACACATTATCGGTCCGTTACCCCCGATTTTTTTTACCATCGGAACTAATTCTATATTTGTAGAAAGACCACTAGCTTTTTTAATTCTATTTGCTAAATCTTCAATTGTATCAATTCTTTTAAAACTTTCGCTATCAATTCTTTTGTCAACGACATGAATGATTTCATCAACGAAGCCATCAAAACCAATTAAAAGTTTTAACAATTTAGGGTTTTTCATATTCAATTCTTTTATTAAATCTAATTTTTTATAATCCATCTCTTCTAACCTCCTAAAATACTTACTCTATAATTATACAATAGATTAATAAAAATTATAAATAAATATTTTTATAAAAATAAAACGGTGTTATAATTAATTTCGTTGGAAGGAAGATGGAAATGATCTATATCACAGGTGCCTCTGGACACATAGGCAATAACTTAGTAAAACAATTAAATGATAATAATATAGATTTTCGCATACTTGCTAGAAGAATGCAAAAATCTATCATTGAATTCAAAGAAAAAACTATTATAGGAGATGTTTTTTCATATGACTTTTTAAATAAACATATAGAAAAAAATGATGTTCTAATCCATTTAGCAGCTTATATCAACTTAGATAACTTACAAGAAAAAATGACTAAAGAAATAAATTATGATGGATTAATAACTATAGCTAATTTCTGTGTAGAAAAAAATGTTTACTTAGTCTATACCTCTTCAACCGATGTATTTAATGGAGACAAATATCTTGTTAATGAACAAACAAAAATTATCCTAGAAGATTTAAGTGGTTACTACCAAAAATATAAAGCAAAGGCTACTTTATATTTAACTGAACTGATTAACCAAAATAAAATTAAAGCAGCTATTTTATACCCATCAGCTGTTATTGGTATAAATGACTATAAACCCTCTCAAGTAGGAAAACACATTAAAAAAACTCTAAAAAAAAGGATTCTACCATATTTTAACGGGGGTTACAACTTTGTGGATGTTCAAGATGTTTGCAAATCCATAATTTCCGCAATTAACCTTCAATTTGTAGGCTCTTGTATTATAAGCAATAAATACTTGACACTAAAAGAAATATATAAATTAATTTCTGCAAGTTTAAACAAGAAAATTATACTTATAAAAATTCCTCTTTTCGTTATTAAATGTACCACACATGTTTTCCCAAAATTAAAAGTAATGATAAACGCTCTTCTTACCCCACACAACTTTGACAACAAAATAATGATAGAAGATTTAAAAGTAATACCTACACCCATTGAAACAACTATAAATAACACCTTAAATTGGTTTAAATAGGAGAAAATTATTATGAATAAATTAATAGAAAAATATTATATCAATCAAAAGCTTAATTGTGCAGAAACCATTCTCTTAATGGCTAACGAAGAATACAATTTAGAATTATCTAATGAAAGTATCTCATTAATAAAAGGTTTTGGTGGAGGTATGTCAAAAGAACTAGTTTGTGGAGCTATTACTGGTGGAATAGCTACACTATCATACATTTTTAATAAAAATAATTTCTTAAAAGAAGCTACTATTGAATTCTTAGATAAATGTCAAGATAAGTTTCAATCTGTTGATTGTAGTAAGATTAAACCTAATTTTAGAAAAGAAGACATAGGTTGCCACAATACAATTGATATCACTTATAAAACATTAAAAGAAATTATTGATAAGTACAAAAAAGAAAACTAAACAAAATGAATTTAAAAAATCGACTATGAATTTAATCATAATCGATTTTTTTAAAAATCCATTTCTTTTTCTATACAAAAAACACTTAAAAAGATACTAATTTATTTAACCAAAGTTCTAGCAACCGAATACATATCTTCATAACTAAAATCTACAATAATATTATTATCTTTATCAATAACTCCATACAATCCGTCCTTTTTAGCAACTGCGTATCCATCAATAAACATCATTAATTCTTCATATTCAAAGTCTATTATAATATTCCCAGTACTTACATCAACTGCACCATACATATCTAAGTTATTTTTCAAAACAACAACCCCATCAGAAATTGTTGAGGAATAGTATTGATAACCGCCATACTGATTCGAATAACCCATAATCAAATTTCCATCTAAATCATAAATAGCATAATAATTATCGTTATTTTTCGTTAAGACATAGCCATCACTTACATCAACTGGAATATCATTATCAAAATCAACTACAATATTGCCTTGCTTATCAATTACTACATATCTAGTTTGAATAGACTCATCCCCTAATTGCCCTAAAACTCTACCTATAGCATAACCTTCTTTAAATAAGGTTGGTTTTATCCCATCAAACATTAAATACAATTCTGATATATCAGTTTCAAAAATGATTTCTCCAACTGTATTAATAAATACATAATGAGATCTAGTTCCAACTGAATCAATAATTTCTGATTCAATTTTAACCGCTGCTATACCTTCACTAAATATTGAACAAGCAAGATAATTCCCTTCAATTGCAATTTCACCATTTGAGTCATAGAATACACATTCATTTCTATCATCTTCTTCATCAAACACTGTTATCGGTATGAGTCCATTTTCATAAAAAGATATATGCTCTACTCTTATATCTTCGTTACTATCAATCTGAAAGAGAACTTCTCCTTGTTCATCAATCATTTTAGTTATATTGTCCCCAACATATAACTTGCTTATTCCATCTTTTGAAAACTGTACGTATCCTATTGTTAATGTTGAATAATCTTGATACCATTCAGAAAACTCATTTCCCAAAACATCTATGAAACTCACCTTATTATCTTTTGTAACTAGAGCATAACCGTATCGGAAAGGCTCAACTCTATCATAATTTGCTTCTATGACAATTTCGCCTGTCGGCAACATAAATCCGTATAATCCATCTTCCTTAAAAGCAATATAATTTTCTTTTCCTAACTCAAAATAGCTAAATTTCGCATAAATATTTGTATTTTTCTTAATTTCTTGATCAAAGTCAAATTCTTCATAAAAGTTATTGGAACTATACCATCCAAGAAATTGAAAATCGCCAATCTTTGGATCATCAATTTTCTCAACTTTCTCTCCATCTTTGACTTTAATAACAACATTATCTAAAGAATCATCAATGATAAAAACAACATCATGATTAGATCCTGAGTTTGAACAAGCTGCAAAAACAAACATGAAACAATATAATATAAATAGAATTGCTATTTTTTTATTATACTTATACATTATTTAACCTCCAACGAAATTAAAACCATAATCATAGCCATCAATACTTGGTTCAAAACATAATAAAAATAAAAATAAAAAAACCGATGTAGTTTTTATAACCTCATCGATGGTAATTTTATAGATATCAATCTTTTATTAAATGAGGTTATGGTAAATAGGTTCTTATCATTCATTTTACATTTTTCATCATCTAACACTATTTCAACATTTATACTATAACATTTTTTTTATTTAAACAATAGCAAAACAATTATCTGTATAATTTCATTATAACAAGAAGTATAAAATGAAAATTTTAGCCTTTAAATCATTCCAACTCAGTTTTAAGATAAGATTATTCCGCTTTTCCTTTTGTTAGTTCGGTTTTCATCGTCTGTTACCCTATAAAAAAGTTCAAATCCACACCACGGTCTAAGCAATATACAACACTAAAAAACACTTAAAAAATAGTATAAAATCGCAGAAAATTAGTAAGTATTCTTGTGTTTTACTCAAATAAAATAAAATAGTCTATTCTTTAAAAACGGACAAATCGCAAGATTTAGAGCTAATTTGATATTGGAATAAAATAGGTATAATCAAGAAGGCAGAAACTACCAATTTTAATACAATTTCCGTACGGCTTTTTTTACTACGTACGGTTTAATTATTCTCCGGACAGCTTAATTCAATATACATATAAGGATAGCCTAATAGTAAATATTCAAAATAAGTACAAAAATAAGAAGTATATCAATAAACCGATATATCTAAATGTTCAAACTGACAAATCGAAGCTCTTCCTCGATCATTTTACGAATAACAGGATTGTTTTCTACGTTAAGTGCTGGAAGAAAAGCCATACTCCTGCATTTTTTATACTTTACACCGTCCATTACGAAGACATATCCTGCTGGACACGTTGGACTACAAGTTTTCCCTGTGAGTTTTTTGCAATCAAGAGCAGTCGCAATTTCTTTTTTCGTTTTTTCAGGAAATGCCTCAATAATATTTTCATACTCCGAAACGTGTGCTGCATAAACTCTTACTTTGACACATCCTTTTCTGAAAACAAAATTCAACAGCGACTTTCCGCTGTCAGGCAACGTATATGTGACAAGATAGCCCTTTGCAGCGGGTTTTATCATTCTTTTACATCTGTGCTCTGCAAGATAAGAATCAAGTTCTGTAACAAAGGCCTTTGATTCATCTAAAACTTGATTAAGAAAATTACTAAATATGCTGTCCATATTTTATGCCTCCCATTATTATAATTTATCAATTAAATTAGCTAATTTTGCTTTTTGCTTCTTATCGAGTTTTTTAACCTTCTCTTTGAGAGGCTCTTTTTCTTTTGTTTTAGGTGGAGTTGTTTTTATAATTGTTATTACTTCATTTTCTATATTTACTTCTATATACTCTCCAGCTTTGAAGCCTGCTTCTTCTAGCCATTTATCTTTTAGTAATAAAGTTTAAACTGGAGTATAATTTTCTCTACCCACTATGTTTTTTATAAAATTATAACACATCTCTAAATTCATTACTATAATATAAAGTAAATAGTTTTCAAGAGTATATAAGTAAAATAAAAAGACTCCAGATCACTATCATCAGGAGTC
>JAQUZK010000070.1 GCA_028691335.1 Candidatus Izemoplasmatales bacterium | reverse complement strand
CCCTACATTAAATCAAGAGTTGATCAAAGTAACGAAGCTTTTATTTTCGCAGATCGCAATTTCGCAGTTACTGTACTTGAACTTCCATATATTTTCGGAGTTCAAGAAGGAAGAAAACCTGTATGGGTTTTCTTAATAGAACAAATTAAAAGAATGAAATGTATAACGTTCTATCCTAAGGGTGGAACCGCTATGATAACTGTTCATCAAGCTGGACAGGCTATCGCTTCTTCTTTAGAAACTGCTAAAGGCTCAAAAATGTTCCCAGTTGGTTATTATAATATGACTTGGAAAAAAATGCTTAGAATTATTCACAAAGCGTTAGGAACACCAAAAAAACCAATAATATCAATATCAAAAGCTATTTATAAACTAGCTATGATAAAATACAAAAGAAAATTAAAAAAGAATAATATAAATACAGGCTTAAATCTATCTAAATTACCGGATATCATGACTAGAAGAGCTTATATAGATAGCAAATACGTTAAAGATTTCTTAAAAGTCAAAGAAGATAACATAGAAAAAGCCATAACAGACTCAGTAAAACTTTCACTAGAATATATAAATGAAGAAGAAAATTTTGTAGAAATGAAATAAAAAAAGCCTATTTTTTAGGCTTTTCTTTCTTTTTAAAGGTAAATAATTCTTTAATTTTAGTTTTAAATTTCTCAATCCTAGCTTTTCTTTGCATTCTTCTTTCAAATGCTCTTTTATCCTTTTTAGCCTTAACTTCAGCGGCTAATTGAGCCCTAATTTCAGCCTTCTTTTCTTTTTCCTCTAGATATTCAATATTAAAAATATTAGATAGTTCTTTAGAAATAGCTTTAGCCTTAGACTTCAATGTTTGACCAGATGAATCAGAAACATAAGCTTTTAAAGTGCTAATTCTTCTTTTACCACGATTGATATCTCCGATAATAGTCTTTAGCTCATTTGCATCGATAGTAATCGAAATACAATCTCTAGAAAGAATTATTACTTTATGGTCATCTTTTAAATTATTATCTTTTAAAAACGATTTATAGTAGTTAAGAGAGTGATTCTTATAGATAAACCCAAAGGCGATAATTCTGCTATCATTAACATTATTATTAAATATAGTTAAAGTAAAACTCTTATTTAAAGTTGTTGGTTCTAACGTATACTCACTATCAATTCTAAATTTCTTATTAGAAAAGAATTTAGACATATAAATATTGTAGCGCAAAACAACAACTAGAAAAATTATAAGTACTATGAAACCAACAATGGCTATAAGCGCTAAGTTTTCTTCAATAAATTCTAGCATGGTTATTCACCTTCCTTTTTATTTAATTGCTCAATTAAAAGATTAACATGATCCATAGTATGAGAATTGTAGAAATCAAAATCAAATTTAGCTCCTGCTTTAATCAAATACTTCATAGTATCAAGATCATTTAAAACAACTTCACTTAACAAATAGTTTAACTCTTTTTGTTCAAGCTCATTTTTAATAATTTCTAAAATACTTAAATCTTGATTCTTAACTGCAGTGTAGCCGACCTTTTTATAATCTATATCAAAATTTTCAGATTGAATTTTCAAGCAATACTCATAATAACTCTTTTGATCGCTCTGAATAGCTTTCACGATTATATCAGTCAAATTTTCATATATTTTTTGATTTACAAATTTTTTAAATAAACTTAAATTTTGATTTTCAATAATTAAATTAATTGCTTTTTGAAAACGATAAGTTGATCTTTTATTCTCCGTTTGTTCCTCCACAAAAAATTTCTTAATAAATGTCTCAATTGCTTTAATGAAATCATGACTAATCATAGCTTTACAAAAACTATAAAAATCATCTGGATTACCATAGTAATCAAGATAGACAATCAATACCTGATTAAGCTTGTATTTAGCAATAATATCTAGCCAAAGATTCTTTGTTATAGCTTTAACCATTTTACTGTTTTTAAATCCAAAAACACGATAATCTTGTCTAATCTTTAATTCCATCATCTCTTCTATTAAATAACGATTAGATTCCTTATCAATCATATGCCATATTTCCTTAGCACCATTATATAAGGATATATCAAATGCGTTATCTAAATCACTGTAAGCTTTTATATATCTAATTATCCCAGGTAAATTCTTTTTTAAAGCATATGTAATTATTTTTAAATAGATGTCTCTTGCTCGATGAAAATGGTTTTTAACAAACTCAACTTCTGAATCATGAAGGTAGATAAAAATATCTTCAACATCTTCATCAACTAAATAATCAACTAATACTTTACCAAAAATATCCGGTTCTGATATTGTAACTTCTTTAGCATAGTTTCTTTTAAACTCAGCCAAACCCTTTCTAGCGAATTTTTGATACTCAGAAGAAAACTCATCATTTTCGCTATTCCTACAACTCAGAATATCTTCAACCTTCATATTTAATATATCTGCTATCTTTTCTAAGTTTTTCTGCCCGAAGGAAGACTTACCACTTAGATTTTGAGAGACAGCACTTCTAGTGATGTTAAGTTTTTGTGCTAGAGCATCTTGACTAATCTTGTGTTCCTTAAGTTGATCTTTAATAAACTGTCCAACTTTTATATTATCAACAATTTCTGGCATTTGGTCCTCCTTTATATAAACTAAAAAAACAAGATAAGTAATATTTATCTGCTTAGAAAGCTTATTTATCACTTTCTATAATACAGCCTTTTAGATATTTTTGCAATGATATAAGGTAAAAATATTTATTATTTTTATAAATAAAAAGCCTGTAAATAAAGATTTTCCAATTTTGTTTTTATACATTTATTTATTACGAAATATTTAATTTTTTAAAAAAAAATAATTATAAAAAAAATAAATAAAAATCACGATTAAAAAGACTAGACAAATTATTTTAATGTGTTATAATATCAAAGGCAAAAAAGGAGGGTTTTATGTTAGAATACGTTGGTTATCTTGCCTCAGTTATAGTTCTTATATCTTTATTGATGAGTTCAGTGAAAAAACTGAGATGGATAAATCTATTTGGATCTTTAACCTTTGTAATTTATGGATTGTTGATAAAAGCATATCCAGTCGCAATTTTAAATATTGGCACAGTGGGAATAAATATCTATTATTTAGTAAAAATGTCAAATCAAAAGACATATTTCAAAATATTAGAAATTGATAAAAACTCAAAATACTTAGAACATTTTCTCCTCTTACATAAAAATGATCTTAAAAACTATTTCGATGTAAAAGATATTGATGTTGATAATGCCGAACTAGCATTTTACATCTTGAGAGATATCGTTCCAGCCGGAGTGTTTGTTGGCACAAAATTCGATAATCAAACTTTAATGATTGAACTCGATTATGTATCTCCGCCTTACCGAGATTTCTCCATCGGAAAATATCTTTATTCCCAAGAAAAACAAATCTTTCTTGACAAAGGCTATAACAAACTTATAACCTTTACTAAAAATCCCGTTCACATGAACTACCTTAGAAAAATGGGTTTTTCTAAAAATGAAGAACTAGATAATGACGACTTATTCTGTTACCAAATCACCCTTTAGACCAAAGATAAAATCGACCATTTAGGTCGATTTTTTTATTTCATCAATTACTTCATGATTCTTATTTTTTGGATTATTAACTTTAGAACTAACTTGATAAATTTCCATTTCGTTAGAATCATAAGGATTAAGTATCTTCTTTAATGCATCAGTATCTTTCAGGTTAGGATTAAGCCATATTTTAGCTGATTCCTGATCTAATATCACTGGCATTCTATCATGTATCTCACTCATCAAACTATTTGCTTTTGTGGTAATTATCGTAGTTGTAAAAACTCTTTTACCTTGTTTATTGATAAATGAAGACCAAAGCCCCGCTAATGCAAAGACTTTGGTTTTCTTTAAAACAAAACGATAAGGTGTTTTAGTACCTGTAGAACGACTCCATTCAAAAAAACCATCAGCAAGAATTAAACATCTTCTTTCAATTAAACTCTTTTTGAAAGTATATAGTTTATCAACCGTTTCACTTCTAGCGTTAATCAGTATTTTACTTTCATCTTTTGTATATTCTGGAACAAAACCCCACTTTAAAAGCCCAACCCTGTACTTAGTTCCATCATTTATTAGAGTTACTAATTCTTCTGATGGCGCAATGTTAAACTTAGGAAGTTCAATACTATCAGGTAAAACTGTTATATCATAATTTTGTTCTAAATATTTAGTCAAATCTTCTTTAGATACTGCAATTGACAATCTACCACACATAACTAAATCATCACACTCACTTTTTAATAAATGATTTCTCTTAGTTATATTATACTAAATCAAAGTATTAAAAGATAAATTTTACTCAATATTTTTAAACTTTTTTTCCTTTGGTAAAACAAGATTTAATATTATCCCCACAAGCGCAGCTAAAGACAATCCATATACTTGAAATGCACTAAATTTTATTATCGCATCACCTAATCCAATAACAAGCATAGCTGCTACAATTATTATATTTCTCATAGAGGCTAGATTAACTTGATTTTCAATTAGAACTTTCAAACCATTAGCCGCAATAAATCCATATAGTATAATACTCATTCCACCCATCACGGATGCTGGAATAGAAGCTACAAGTGTAGTGAAAACATTGACAAAACTAAGTATTATTGCAATAACTGCAGCTCCGCCAGTAACATAAACTGAAGCCACCTTCGTCATACCTACTACAGAAGTGTTTTCACCATATGTTGTATTTGCTGGTCCACCTATCATTGCCGCAAACGCAGTCGCTAAACCGTCACCCATTAATGTTTTATCTAATCCTGGATCAGTTAAAAAATCTTCTCCGCATATTTTAGATAGTACTGCATGATCTCCAATATGTTCAGAAGCAGTCACAAAAGCCAAAGGTGCAATAGTTATTAAAGCAGCGAAATTCATTTTCATGAATGTTATCTCAGTACCTAATACATTAGCACTTCCGTCTTTCCATCCTAGAAACATGAATTCAGGTAATTTAAACCATTGTGAAGGTGTTTCTAAAACTGCTTTAACAGTTGAAAAATCAACTATCTTTAACACAACAGCCAAGATATATCCGCCGATAATTCCTATCAGAAAAGGAATTATTCTTAAAAATCCTTTCGCAAACATCGCCACAACTATCACAATTGAAAATGCTGTAAGAGCTACGAGCATTTCTTGCCAAGTTCCACCTTGTAATCCACTTGATCCAATCGCTACAGTTGATAAGCTAAGTCCTATAATCATAATCATTGGACCGATTACAACTGGTGGTAATATTTTATGCAACCAATTCGTCCCAACCAGTTTAATAATCAAACTAATAATTACATAAATTAAGCCAACAGCTAACAACCCAGTCATGGCACTTGCATAATTACCAACACCAGTATCTTCATAACCACTTACTGAAGCTATAACTCCAATATAAGCAAATGAACTTCCTAAGTATACAGGTACTTTTGCTTTGGTACATAATATATAAATTAAGGTACCAACACCAGAACTAAACAAAGCAACGCTAATCGGCAATCCCGTTGCCATAGGCACTAAAATCGTAGCGCCAAACATCGCAAAAACATGTTGAAAACTAAGAGCAACCCATTTTGCCTTTCCAGGCTTTTCCTTAATACCAATAATCATCTTTTCTGTCATAATAACCTTCCTTTCATTTTCTTAAAAAAAAGATGGAAAAATTTCCCATCTTTTAAACTAAAAACAAATACTTAATTATAAAGTTGATTAAGAACAATCCCGCTAATATATACATTACCGGAGATACTTCTTTTCTTCTTTTAGTAACACCCATCATCACTGCATAAATAATAAAACCAAAAGCAATTCCTTCAGCGATACTAGCAGAAAGAACCATAATAATAACTGTTATAAAAGAACTAGATACAACAATATTATCATTCCAATCAATATCTTTAAGTGAAGTAACCATCAAAGCTCCAACAAATATTAAAGCCATTGAAGTTACCGGTGAATAGAATACTCCAGGAGAAACTTCAATAGATTGAACGAATGAAAATAAAGGAAAGAACAACAAACTAACTATAAACAACAAGCCTACTACGGTTGCAGATAAACCAGTTCTAGCACCACTCTCAATCCCTGTAGTTGATTCAATATATGACGTTACAGTAGAAGTACCTACTACTGCACCAACAATAGTACCAACTGAGTCAGCTACTAAAGCTTTGTCTCCATCAATCAACTCACCATTTTCATCAAGTAAACCTGCATCATGTCCTACAGCTACTAATGTTCCTGCAGTATCAAAGAAATCAACAAACAAGAAAGTGAAAATAACTGCATATGCCAAAGGCTTAGATAACAAGGACCCCATAGCGCCAAATGCCTTACCAAATGTTTGACCGACATTAGATATACTTCCTAAATTACTTCCACCGATACTAGGCATAGTTGCTTCTAGCCCAGGGAAAATAACTCCAAGTAAAACACCTAATAACCCAGTTGCTACAATTGATATAATAATCGCAAAACGACTAATTTTTTTATTAAGTGCATACAAAATAAACACTAATAATACTCCAAAAATAGCTAATAAAACAGTTTCATGACCCAAATTTCCTAACTTAACAAAAGTCTCTGGATGACTGGTAATAATACCTGCATTTTTAAATCCTAAAAAAGCAATGAAAAACCCAATACCAGCCCCTACTGATAATTTCAAGTTATTAGGTATAGAATTAATAACTTTTTTTCTAATACCAGTTATAGAGATAATCAAAAATAATACACCTGAAATTAATACGGCAGCCAAAGCCTCTTCCCATGTAAATTGTAGTTCTTTAACAACAACATAAGTGAAAAACGCATTAACCCCCATACCTGAAGCAAGCCCAACTGGGTAGTTAGCATAAAGCCCCATAATCAATGAAGCAATCGCTGCAGCTATTACTGTAGCGGCAAAAACCGCTGCGAAATCCATACCTGTAGCTGATAAAATTCCCCCATTAACTGGCAAAATATAAACCATAGCTAGGAAAATCGTTAAACCAC
>JAQUZK010000069.1 GCA_028691335.1 Candidatus Izemoplasmatales bacterium | reverse complement strand
TATCATTAGTTGAGATATCTTCCCAATTAATTATGCTTCCCCACGAATCATAAACATATTCTACTACAATTTCACCATCTTTATCAACCACCCTAGTGATATTCCCTTGTAAATCTCTTATATAATAATATTCTTCTCCATCATTTAGAACACTAATATCATTATCGTAGTAAAAACTTATTAAAGTTCCATCTATATCATAACTATAATATATTTCATATATTCCATTTGTTTTATATACTACTAAGTTATTAACTAAAAATATGACAATCTTTCTTGTTATTGGTAGTAATTATACAAAAAAAAGACTCATAGTAATGAAAATAATTTATCTTCATTTCTACAAGTCCGTTAAATTTCTTAAATTCTTTCTTTAGGTGAATATGTTGTATGTAACAATTGGTGAGATAAATGTCCACCAGGTGTACCTAAATACTCATCGTAAAGTTTAATCAACATTTCATTTTCGTGAGATTTTCTTTTTGGCATGCTTTCATCCAGATTATAAAGAGCTATTTGTCTTTTTAACAAAACTTCAGTGTGTCCATGATGATAGGGTTGCCCTCCACCGCCAATGCACCCACCAGGGCAAGCCATAATTTCTATTGCATGAAACTTACTTTTACCATCTCTTATATCTTCTAATAGTTTTCTTGCATTACCTAGTCCGTGAGCTATACCAATATTCAACTCAAGATCACCAATTTGAACTTTTGCTTCTCTGATTCCTTCAATTCCACGTAACTGTTTAAAGTTAACTTCTTTAAGTTCTTTTCCAGTTATCATTTCATAAGCTGTTCTTGTTGCTGCTTCAATAACACCTCCTGTGGTTCCGAAGATAGCCGCTGCTCCAGTTGACTCTCCTAATAAATCATCAAACTCATCGTCAGGTAATTTTCTAAAATCAATAGAAGCTTCCATAAACATTCTAGCTAATTCTCTGGTTGTTAAAACATGATCTACATCAGCTAATCCATCCTTGTTTAATTCACCTCGAGCAGCCTCAGCTTTCTTAGCAGTACAAGGCATAATAGAAACCATTACAATATCTTTTGGATCAATATTGTTTTTTTCTGCATAATAGGTTTTCACCAATACACCAACCATTTCATGTGGAGATTTACAAGATGATGGAACATCTAATAACTCAGGAAACTGATGTTCAATAAATTGAACCCAAGCTGGACAACAAGATGTTAACATCGGTAAAGTTTTATTATTTGTAATTCTATCTACTAACTCAGTTGCTTCTTCAATAATAGTCAAATCGGCTCCAAAATTAGTGTCAAAAACTTGATCAAAACCTAATCTCCTAAGTCCAGAAACCACTTTTCCAGTCAAAATATTCCCTGGTTCATATCCAAATTCTTCACCAATCGCAGCTCTTACTGCGGGTGCCACTTGAACAATAACGTGTTTTTTTGGATCATTTAAAGCACGCCATACTTTTGGTGAATCATTTGTTTCAGTTAAAGCTCCGGTAGGACAGACTGATACACATTGTCCACAGAAAGTACAACTTGTTTGATTTAAATCTAAATGAAACGCAGTTGCGACTACTGAATCAAACCCTCTTTTTAGAGGCCCTAGAACACCCACGGTTTGAATGTCATTACACATCGTGACGCAACGACGACACATAATACATTTATTAGTATCTTTTATAATACCGAAAGATGTTTCATCCTTTGGATGAGACATTTTTTCACCCTGATAATGGATTTCTTTAATATTTAACTCATGAGCTAAATCTTGTAACTCACAATCTAAGTTCTTAACACATACTAAACAATCTTGAGGGTGATTAGAAAGAATCAATTCTAAATTTGTTCTTCTACCCATAACAGCTTTTAATGAATCTGTCTGTATTCTCATTCCATCTTTAACTTCTTGAGCGCAAGATGGAACCAATTTTCCTGTATCTTCATCTTCAACAACACATACTCTACAGTTGGCACTTTTATTTACAACACCAAAATCTTCTAAATTCAGGTGGCAAAGAGTAGGAATATGAACTCCCACTTTTTTAGCCGCATCAAGAATCGTTGTTCCTTGTTCGACGGTAACATTAATATCATTTATCTTTAATTGTATCATTTTTCCGATTAATTTCATTTTATACCTCCCTATGGCTTAATAATTGCATTAACTGGGCAAGCTTCATAACAAGCTCCACAAGCTATACATTTACTCTCGTCAATATAGTGAGGTTGTCTTACGCTGCCTTCAATACACGAAACCGGACAATTTCTAGCACATTTAGTACAACCAATACATAATTTAGGATCAATAGAATATTTCGTTTTCTTCGTTCTATAAGCATACGCTTCATATTCTTCTCTAAAATACTTCATAGTCGATAATACTGGATTCGGTGCTGTTTGTCCCAAACCACAAAGAGATGTGTTTTTAATGTTTTCGCCTAAGACTCTTAAACGTTCTAAATCTTCTGGCGATCCTTCCATATTTACTAATCTTTCCAAAATCTCATACATTCTTTTTGTACCGATTCGACACGGTGTACATTTACCACATGATTCATCTTGTGTAAACTCAAGATAAAACTTTGCGATTTGAACCATGTCAGTATCTTCGTCCATGATAATCATACCGCCACTACCCATCATAGCTCCCATTGCCAGCAAAGACTCGTAGTCAATAGACATATCAAAATACTCCTTGGTAATCACACCACCGCTAGGTCCACCTATTTGAATAGCTTTAATATCCTTACCATTAGGATGTCCACCACCGATATCATATACAATTTCTCTAAAGGTAGTACCCATAGGCACTTCTACTAATCCATTATTTCTTATTTGTCCCGCTAAAGCAAAAACTTTTGTCCCTTTAGATTTTTCCGTACCAATTGAACTATACCACTCAGCGCCTTTTAAAATTATACTCGGTATATTAGCAAATGTTTCCACATTATTTACATTTGAAGGTTTCCCTCTAAAACCACTTTGACTTGGAAAAGGAGGTTTCTTCTGAGGTTCTCCTCTATGCCCTTCCATAGATTTAATCAAAGCTGTTTCTTCACCACAAACAAAGGCTCCAGCTCCAAGTTTTATTTCAATATCAAAAGAAAAGTCTGTTCCTAATATGTTCTTACCTAAAAAACCAGATTCTCTAGCATCATTAATCGCTTTTCTAACTCTATTTGTAGCTACACCATATTCGGCTCTAATATATACTAAGCCTTTGTTAGCTCCTATAGCATATCCCGCGATAATCATTGCTTCTAAAACTGAATGAGGATCACCTTCCATGATTGAACGGTCCATAAAAGCTCCTGGGTCGCCTTCATCAGCGTTACATATAATATATTTTTCATCTCCAGGAGATTTTCTGCTCATCTCCCATTTAACACCAGTGTAAAAACCGCCGCCTCCGCGACCTCTTAAACCTGATTTTTTTACAACTTGAATAACTTCTTCCGGTGTTAATTCAAAAAGAACTTTCGCTAAAGCAAAATAACCGTCATTAGAAATATAATGTTCAATGTTTTCAGGATCAATTTCTCCACAATTTCTTAGTGCAATTCTCATTTGTTTTTTATAGAAATTCATTCCTGAACTATTACCAACAACCTCCGTTTTATCTGGTTCTTGGTACAATAAACGATCTACAACGATATTATTAATTAAATGAGAATCTACAATCTCTTTAATATCTTCGACCTTAACCTGAACATAGGTTATATCATCTGGTTCAATCTTTATAATTGGTCCTTGACCACAAAATCCAAAGCAGCCCGTTCTTATAGTTCTGATTTCTGCTTCTAAATTTCTTGATTTTAACTCTTGTTCTAACAACACCGAAATCATTTCACTATCGCTTGATAAGCAACTAGTTCCATTACATATTAGAACATTAATTTTATAGTCTAACTTTCTTGGGCATTTTTCTTTCCACGCCACTAAATCATTATAGTTTTTAACTTTCATTTTCTATACTCCTATAATGACGTATTATTTCGTCAACATCCCCTGGTTTTACCTTCCCGTAAACCTTATCGTTGATAGTCATAACAGGAGCTAAACCACAAGCTCCAATACAGCGTACATCCTTGATTGTGAATAATCCGTCTTTACTTATTTCATTTTTATTCGCACCAGTCAATTCTATTACGCGCTCTAGAACCTTATCCGCTCCTTTTACAAAACATGCTGTTCCCATGCAAACACTGATTGTGTACTTTCCTACAGGTTTTTCATTAAAAAACGAATAAAATGAAACCACTCCGTTAACCCGCACTCCAGGTAAATCCAGTTTTCTTGCTATGTATAGTTGCAAGTTTTGAGGCAAATAACCAAATAGTTCTTGTGCTTTATGAAGCACATGAATTAAATGTTCTTGCTTGTCACCTTCTAAAGAATCTATAAACGCATCTAATTTAGCTAATAGCTCTTTATCAAGTGTACTCGTGTCTAAAATTTTGTTTCTCATACATCCTCCTTCTTATAAAATTCATCTACATTTATTATAACAAAAATCAACATAAAAAGTAAATGTTTTTTTCTTCGTTATTAACTTTTTTATATCTTCTAAAAAACCTCTATTTTTAACCTTTGTTTTCAATTTTGTTATATTGAATAAAAATTCATCTTTCAAGTGTTTAATAATCGCGAAAAAACACTTCCATAAACTATGAAAGTGTCTTCTAAAATTTCGATATTTTTATAATAAAAATGATGGGAAGAAAATTAAAATAATCCCCAAAGCTAACATTATTAATCCACCAAACAGATTTGAATATTTCGCATATTTATTAGAAATACCCGTTACTTTAAATGTAACTACAGCGATTGTAAAAACTAGTAAGTCATCGATAATAAAAAATATAACATATATTAATATATATAACGCTGACTCAAGCGAAGACAAATTATGATATCCAAGCATTGTAGTATAAGTAAATGGCAATCCCATTGAACAAGCAAGTTCAATGATATTTACAGTAACCGCGATACCAGCTATACCTATTATTGCTAACCATAAATTATTATTACTAATAATTCTTTTAGCTCTAATAATTAGTTTTCTCTTACTCTCTGTACTTTGAACTTCGCAGCCTGTATCATAACGATATTGTCGCCAAAAATGTTTAATACTAAAAAAAGCAAAAATAATGGATAAAACACCAATTGCTATTTGGAAAAACTTAATTATTATTATTCTTGTTACTACATTTCACAGTATTCTAAATAATCGAAGAAAGGAATAAATTCAAATCCACGAATCCATCCATCAGCCATTTGGTCGTCAAAATTTCTTAAATCTACGAATTGATAGTTTGCGTCAAATAAGAAATCATCAACTGTATCCATAGTTATCGCATCTGGTAAAGCTGTTGTTGGCTCTGTTGTTGCTTTATCGCATCCGAGTAATGCAACAGCTAAAAAGGCTATTACAAATATTGATAAAAATCTTTTCATTTTTTAAATCTCCTTGTATGTATTTTTATACTTGTTAAATTAGATTTTGATTTACTTAATTTTTTAGAGTATGAAATCAATAAACATTACTCATAATCATCTGCATAGTGCTCTAAAGCAGCTAATGCGATTTCTAAAAGTTCTTCACCAGTAACAGTAGCTCCTGCTTCAGCGTCCAAATAGTCATGAACATCAAATGTATCTAAATTTTCTGTTTCATCAATGATAGCTTGAAGTATAGCACCGTCTTCTATTAAAGCTTTACCCCCAACCAGCTGACTCAGAGTTTTCTATAACATCATAGTCCACAATTTTACCATCAACAACAGTAACTTCTGCTTTGATTGTACCGCCGAAACCATCTGTTTCTAAAGTAAGTTTTACTCCAGTCTTAGTTTCTTCTCCTGCAACTACATCAACAATCCCATACTTTTTAGGATATTCTACTTTTGAACCTGAGTCGCAAGCAAATAGCGTTAAAGTAAAAACTAAAACTAAAGCTATAGCAATTTTTTTAAACATTTTTTATTTCTCCTTTCGTTTTGATAAACCAAAAATATTATAACATGATTACAAATAATTTCAATCTATTTTTTCGTTTTATTACTGACATATGTCAACTATATATCTATAATATCTAAATCTCCATCTTTTTAGAAAAACTAACATGAAAAAAAATTATAAAATATTATCCAAAACACTTGACTTATTTCATTTTTATTGTTATTATATTTTTGTAATCATTACAGTTTGTAAAAAAATAAGGAGGATATTATGAACGAACAAATTACTAAATTAAATGAATACTTGGCCGATTTAGGTGTATTAAATGTAAAACTTCACAACTTGCATTGGAATGTTAAAGGGCATGGTTTTAAACAAGCTCATGTTAACATTGAAGAAATGTATGATGATTTATTCGAAAAATTTGATGAAGTTGCAGAAAGAATAAAAATGTTAGGTGATTTTCCTAAAGCATCTTTAAAATCATATTTAGAATCTACCAACATTAAAGAGTTAGAATCTAAAAACTATGAAGTTAAAGAATCTTACGAGTTAATCTTAAGTGATTATTTAGAATTAAGAAATGCAGCTATTAATATTAGAACCATCGCAGATAAACTTGATGATTTTTCTACAGTAGCTATGATGGAAGATCATATCATAGGATATAATAAACAAATTTGGTTTTTAGAATCTGATTTAAAATAAGAAGAATATATGCTATTATATAGTTAGTATATAATCTCTTAGAAAGGAATGACATAATATGGAAAGAAACTTCACAGAAATCTGTAGAGATTTAGGTTTAAGCCCTTCTATCACTAGAAAACAGATTTACGAGTATTTGTTGAAGAGTAAAAATCATCCGACAGTAGATGAAATATATAAAAACTTGATCGATGATTTACCGACTTTATCTAAAACTACTGTTTATAATGTAATCAATTTATTTTCACAACACGGATTAATTGAAACAATTAACACTAGTAATAATGAAAAGAGATATGAAATCGCTGAACACGCTCATTCTCATTTTATTTGCAAATACTGTGGGGCCATATATGATGTTCCAAAACTGACCATATCATATGATAAGAATATGATGCCCGGCTTTGTTATCGATAAAGAAGAAGTTAACTTAGTTGGAATCTGTCCTAATTGTATGAAAAAAATAAAATAAGAAAAGGAGATTATTATTATGGAAGAAATGAACGAAAAGCTTTACTCAATGCCATTAATTGGTGACAAAGCACCTAGC
>JAQUZK010000068.1 GCA_028691335.1 Candidatus Izemoplasmatales bacterium | reverse complement strand
CAAGATGAAATATATAATCAAGTTGTATTGAAAGCAAATCAGTTTATTGAAGAAAATGAGATCTTAGTTTATGTGGATGATTTTCAACAACAAATTTATGATGTAATTGATATTGCAGATAAGTCTGCTTTTGGAGTGTTGACTTATGCTGGTAGCGAGCCAGTAGCTACTGGTTCTGGTGTGGTTTATAAATATAGTTCTAGTCAAGATTTATATTATTTAATTACAAATGAACATGTGGTCGCAGAAGGTAATAATTACTCAGTAGTATTTTCAGATGGTAGTGAATATGTCGCTAACTTAATTGGTTATGATACTGAAGTAGATATAGCTATTTTAACTTTTAGAGCCGCTGATAAGATTATTAATCCTTCTGTTTTAGGAGTTTCTTCTACATTAAAAAAAGGAATGATTATGCTTTCTGCAGGAAATCCTCAAGGGTTTGATTTTTATGGTTCTATAACATTAGGAATAGTATCAGGGTTAGAAAGAAAATTGGATAGCAATCAATACATCGATTATGTTCAGCATGATTCTGCGATAAATCCAGGTAATAGTGGCGGGCCATTATATAATTTGAATGGTGAAGTTATAGGGATTAATGTTTCTAAATTAGCTGATACTGAGATTGAAGGAATGGGTTTTGCTTTACCTATAGATTTAGTAAAAAGGATCATCAACAGGATTGAAGAAGGTTCTCTAACAGCTAATACAATAATGCCAAGAATCGGAGCCAAATATTATGATATTAAAACATATTATGATAATGGACAAGTCTCAGTAAAGAATTTAATCATTAATGGTAATGTGAGAAGTGATGAAATCACTTTAGATTTACCTCAAGGCGTACAAACAGGATTTTTAATATATAACATTATAACTGATGGGTCTTTAGATGACACTGTTTTAAAGAGTGGAGATATCATCTATCAGATTAATGATTTTGTAGTTACGAGCGAAGAAGATTATTTTGAGTATATCTATAGCAATTACGAATCAGGAGATATGATTAGTATTTCGTATTATTCTCTAAATCATAATTCTTTAGAATATAGCGAAGAACTTTCAACAATAGTAGTAGAATTAAAGTAAAAAGAAAAAAGCAGAATTTTTCTGCTTTCTCTTATTTTATAGGAAAAAAATTTAAGCTCTTTGGATTTTACCAGCTTTTAATGCTCTAGCAGAAACGTAAACTCGTTTTACTTGACCATCTTCATCGATTATTCTGACTTTTTGCAAATTAGCTTTCCATTGCTTCTTTGTAGCGTGCAAAGAATGTGATCTGTTATTACCAGTCATAAATTTTTTACCTGTCACACTGCATACTCTTGGCATGATATCACTCCGTTTCCTCTAAAGATTTCAGCATTACTATTTTATCATATATATATTAAATTGCAAGAAAAAAATTTCTATTTTAATGATATTGTTCGGCTTATTCAAAATAATTGCTTTTTTTCAAGTCGTATGATATAATGCTATTGCTTTTTTTGGATTAATAATGGTCTTACACGTATTATCAAACAAGTACTTTAAAGGAGTTTATAAAAATGTCTACTAGTAAAATTAATGGAAATTTATTTAGAGATCTAGTAATCAATGGTAGTATAAAATTAAGAAATAATATGAATAGAATCAATGATTTAAATGTGTTTCCTGTCCCTGATGGAGATACAGGTTCAAACATGTCAGCTACAATGTCAGCTGGCGCTAACGCTGTTAGAGGTTTAGATGAACCATCAATTGGGAAAGTAGCTAAAACTTTAGCTAGAGGAATGTTAATGGGCGCTAGAGGAAATAGTGGCGTTATCTTATCACAATTATTTAGTGGAATCGCTAAAAGTTTAGTGGATAAGGATGAGGTAAATCTTGAAGAGTTTTCTTACGCACTTCGTGGAGGGGTAGAACAAGCTTATTCAGCTGTTATTCATCCTGTTGAAGGAACTATGTTAACAGTTTCAAGAGAAGGAGCTGATGAAGCGATTTCTATTTATGAAGATGTTGATGATTTCGAAGAGTTATTTGATTTATATCTAAAAGAATTATATCAATCATTAGAAAGAACACCTGATTTATTACCAGTTTTAAAAGAAGTTGGGGTAGTAGATTCAGGAGGTGCTGGGTTTATTGAAATCGTAGAAGGAATGAGAGATGCTTTAAAAGGAAAATTGTATGAAGATAAACAAGAATCTACAGGTGAGTATAAAGTTGATTTAACAAATTATACACATGCAGATGGAGAAAGTTTCGGTTATTGTACTGAATTTATTATGCAAATTGAAAAAATGAGTGAATTTTCTCAAAGTGACTTCATCGACATGATTTCACCGCTAGGGGATTCTCTAGTAGTTGTTCAAGATGAAAATATTTTAAAAGTTCATATTCATACACAAACACCAGGGGATGCTTTAAACTTAGCTCAACACTATGGGTTTTTCGTTAATTTGAAGATTGAAAACATGAGTTTGCAACATACAGAAGTATTGATTCACCAAGAAGCTGATTATCAAGATAATTGCAACTGTGGTCATGATCATAGTCATTCAATAGCTCCAAAAGTAAAGAAGAAATACGCGATAGTCGCAGTTGTTAATGGCAAGGGTTTAAAAGAGACTTTTATAGAAATGGGTTGTGACTATATAATTGATGGTGGACAAACTATGAATCCATCAGTAGAGGATTTCATCAAAGCTGTTGAACAAATTAACGCTGATCACATTATAATTATACCTAATAATAAGAATGTTATGCTTTCTGCAGAAACTGCTAGAGATATGATTGAAGATAAAGATGTTCATGTTTTAAAAGCAAAAACTGTTGCACAAGGTTATTCTGCTCTAACAATGTTTGATGCAACTCAAGAGATTGTAAGTAACATTGAAGAAATGACTGAGTATCTTACTAAGGTGAAGACTGGAGAAGTAACTTTCGCTATTAGAGATTCTAAGAACAATGGAATGGAAATAACAAAAGATGACTTTATGGGAATACTTGATGGTCAAATAGTTATAACTGATCCGGTAAGAAAAACCACAGTTGAGAAATTAATATCAGAAATGATTGATGATAATGCAGAAATAATTACTATAATGTATGGTAACGATGTTTTTGAGGAAGAAATTGATTCAGTCGTTGATTTTGTAAGAAAAGAATTCGGAATGGAAATCGATGTTATAAACGGTGGACAGGAAATATATTCTTATATAATATCAGTTGAATAAAAAAAGTCTTGAGAGGTATTGTAAAATATCTCTCTTTTTTCTATAATTACTTGTAATGAAGGAATTTAAATATGGATTTGATTAATATACCAGGTATTGGAAAAACAACGCTTGAAAAGTTAAATGCTATTAACATCATGTCAATTGAAGACATGATTTTTACGTTCCCTGTAAGGTATGAAATTAACCAATTAGATGATTTTCAAAAAAGACAAATTAATGAAGTTTCAACATATGAAGTAGAAGTAATTGATAAGCCTATACTATATTTCATAAGAAGAAAACTTACAAAATTACAAATTAAAGTACAAGCTTGTAAAGTTATATTTTCGGTAGTTATCTTTAATAGAGAGTATTTATCTAAATTGATAAAACCGGGGTTAAAAATTGTAGTAAAGGGAAAATTTATTAAAAATTTTTCAATCTTTACAGCTAGTAATTTAGAGTTTTTATCAAATTTTCATATCGGAATAATACCTGTTTATAATCTTCGAGACATACCTGATTTTCGTGTCAGAAAAATACAGGGATATCTTCTAGAGAATGTTAAAGATTTTAAAGAAAATCTACCAACTAGCATTAAAAAAAAGAGGAAGTTCAAAGATATTTATTCAGTGTTAAAGAATATTCATCAGCCTACAAAAACTATAGATGTTGAAAAAGCTAGAACACGTTTAGCTTATCAGGAACTATTGAACTTCGCTGTTAGAGTAGAATTAATTAATATAAGAAATCAAAGACTTAAAACACCGATAAAAGAATATAATATTAATAAAGTTAAAGAGTTAATATTAAGTCTAAACTTTGAACTAACAAAAGATCAAAAAATGGCTACAAACGATATATTTCGAGATTTCAAGAAACAAACTATTATGAATAGATTGTTACAAGGAGATGTAGGCTCAGGAAAGACTATCGTTGCTATTTTAAGTGCTTATGCAATAGTTACTGCAGGGTATCAAGTAGCTGTTTTAGCACCTACTCTAGTTTTAGCTAAACAGCACTATGATACTTTTAAGAATTATTTATTTTCATACGGAGTCAACATTGAACTTTTAACAAGTGATATTAATAAAACATCTAGAAATGCTGTTTTAAACAATATAAAAACTGGGGATACAAATATTGTCATTGGTACACATAGTTTGTTGCAAGAAGATATAAAATTTCAAAATCTAGGTTTTGTCGTGATTGATGAGCAACAGAGGGTTGGTGTAGATCAAAGAAGAATAATTAGAGAAAAAGGAAAAAATCCAGATATCTTAATGATGACAGCTACTCCAATTCCAAGAACACTAGCTATTTCAATGTTTGAAAACACTGATGTTTCAAAACTTTTAGAAAAACCAAGTAATAGGAAAAATATTAATACCAAAATTATCAGTTTTGATGAATTAGAAAAAGCTTTTACAGTCATCGAGAAAGAATTAGAAGATAAACATCAAGTTTATGTTGTATGTTCTTTAATAGAAGAGTCAAAGAACAGAAATAATATTTCGGTAAATGAAGCTAAATTAATAATTCGAAATCGTTTCAATAAAGCTAAAATAGATATCTTGCATGGCAAAATGACAGATGAAGAAAAGATATGTGTTTTAGATAATTTTTATAATCAAAAAACCGAAATATTGATTTCAACTACTGTTGTGGAAGTGGGAGTTAATGTTAAAAATGCTACAGCTATTTTGTTATTTAATGCTAGTAGTTTTGGATTGGCTCAATTACATCAATTACGGGGTAGAGTTGGTAGGAATGATTTTTCTGCATATTGTTATTTAGTTGTTGATGAAGAAGTTGAAGATATAGAAAGACTTAGGATTCTAGAAAAATCTAATGATGGGTTTGAAATTAGTGAGTGGGATTTGAGTTTACGTGGTCCTGGTGAAGTATTTGGTCAAAAGCAATCTGGGGTGCCAAAGTTTATCTTTGCAAACTTAATTAATGATAATGAGTTAAGAGATTTTGCTTTTGAAGACGCTAAAATGATAATTAATGAGTTTGATCAAATATCAAAAAAAATAGTATTAGATGTTTTGAAATCAATTGAATCTTATATTTTAGATTAATATATGGTATACTTTATTAGTAAGAGGTGTTATGAATGATAAAAATAGGTGTAGATGCAATGGGCGGAGATTTTGCCCCAAAAGAACAAATTCTTGGAGCGATGATGGCTATCAAGAAAATTGATGATATCGAAATAAATCTTTATGGTGATCAGGATATAATATCAAAATATTTGACTGACTCGACAAGAATTAATGTTATAGATGCTAAATATGTTATTCCCATGGGGGAAAAGAACCCTATTCAAGCAATTAAAACTCATAAAGATTCTTCAATGGCAATGGCTTTGTCTAGTTTAAGAAATGATGAAAATGATGCAGTTGTTTCAAGCGGTGCTACCCAAGCTTTAATTGCCGGCGCTCATATTCTTGTTAGAAGAATGAAAGGATTTAAGAGAACGGCGATAGCTCCTATTTTGCCTAGAGTAAATGGTGGAAGTACAATTTTGTTAGATGCAGGAGCTAATTTATCTATTAAACCAGAGTATATGTTGCAACAAGCGTACTTCGCAAAAATTTATGCACAAAAAATGTTTAAGATCGATAATCCTAAAGTAGGGCTTATTAATATTGGTACTGAGGATGGAAAAGGTAGAGAATTCGATCAAGAAGTATTTCACTTATTCAAAGAAACAGATTTGTTTGAGTTTTTTGGCAATGTTGAGCCCAAAGAAGTCTTAGATCCTCCTTGTGATATTTTAATTAGCGATGGCTTTACTGCAAATATTGTAATGAAGTCGGTTGAAGGAGCTGTAAAAGGTATGAGTAAAATGCTTAAAAAGCATTTGACAAGTAATATTTTTGGGAAATTAGGTGCTTTATTAGCTAGAAAAAGTTTAAAAAATTTAAAAACAGACCTTTCAGCTGAAGAAATTGGTGGGGCAGTAATTTTCGGATTATATAAACCTGTGATTAAAGCTCAAGGAGCTTCAAAGTCTTACGGTTTTTATAATGGGATAAGACAAGCAGCTAATGTTGTAAGGGAAGGTGTTTTTAAAACTGTTGAAGACTATTTAGAAACACAAAAGGATTTAGGCGATGAATAAAAACGCAAAAGATTTGGAGTCTATGTTTGGATTAAATTTCAATGATTTCACTTTGTTGAAAAGAGCATTAACACATTCGTCTTATGCCAATGAAAATAATGTTTTAAGCAATGAAAGATTAGAATTTATTGGAGACGCAGTATTGGACTTACTTGTAGGTAAGTTCCTATATGATAACATTCCTGAATCAGAAGGAATTTTGACTAAGAAGAGAGCTCAAGAAGTATGTGAAGATGCATTATATAATTACGCTAAGACTTTTAGTCTTGGTGATTATTTGCTTCTAGGCAAAGGAGAAGAAATGTCTGGTGGAAGAGAGAAACCAGCAGTTTTAGCAGATGCTTTTGAAGCGTTTTTAGGTGCTATATATGTGGATAAAGGGTTAGATGAAGTTTATAAAGTTACAAATAAAGTTGTATTTCCTCACATTTTAAAGAATCTATATAAAGAAGATAATGACTATAAAAGCAAATTGCAAGAATTATTACAATCTGACAAACGCGGTTTAAGATATGAAATTATTTCTGAAACTGGACCAGCCCATGATAAAGAATTTTGTGCACGAGTATTTATGGATGACACAATAATTATGGGAGAAGGTATCGGAAAAAGCAAAAAAGAAGCTGAACAAAATGCGGCTTTTGCGGCTTTACAAAAGCTAGCTAACAAAAAAGATAAGTAGGTTGTTATTTGTGGAAGTTCTAGTTTTAAAAAAGATGATTACAGAAGGTGTAGTAGATTTTGATAAATTGATTAAGTTAACGTATAAAGGTTTAGGGCTTACAGAAATGGAGGCATTTTTGTTGATGGAGTTAAACTCTCTTAAACAAAAGAACACAAACTTTGTAACTCCTAAAATCATTACAAAAAAACTT
>JAQUZK010000067.1 GCA_028691335.1 Candidatus Izemoplasmatales bacterium | reverse complement strand
ACTACATTTGAAGATGTAGCTGGAGCTGACGAAGAAAAAGAAGAATTGAAAGAAATTATTGATTTCTTAAAGAATCCGAAAAAGTACATGGAGTTAGGAGCTAGAATACCTAGAGGTGTCCTTCTAGTTGGTCCTCCAGGAACTGGTAAAACTTTAATTGCTAGAGCAGTTGCTGGTGAAGCTAAGGTTCCTTTCTATTTTGTTTCTGGTTCTGACTTTTTAGAAATGTTTGTAGGTGTTGGTGCTTCTCGTGTTAGAGACATGTTTAAGACAGCTAAAAGCCACGCTCCATGTATTTTATTTATCGATGAAATTGATGCGGTAGGTAGACAAAGAGGAACAGGCCTTGGTGGAGGTCATGATGAAAGAGAACAAACACTTAATCAATTATTAGTTGAAATGGATGGCTTTGGACATAATTCTGGCGTTATCGTTATGGCAGCTACAAATCGTGTAGATATTCTTGACCCTGCTTTAATGAGACCAGGAAGATTTGATAGACAAGTTTATGTTGGTAGACCTGATATTAAAGGTAGAGTTGAAATATTAAAGGTTCATTCTCGCAACAAAAAAATTAATCCGGAAATTACTTTCCAAGAAATAGCTAGACGAACTCCAGGTTTTACAGGTGCTGATTTAGAAAACTTAATGAATGAAGCAGCGCTTCTTGCGGCTAGGGAAAACAAAAATCAAATAGAATTATCACATATAGATGAAGCTGTTGATAGAGTTATGATGGGCCCAGCAAAAAAATCTCGAGTTTTTTCAAAGAAAGAAAAAGAAATTATTGCTTTCCATGAAGCCGGTCATGCGGTTATTGGTATAAAATTAGAAAATGCTAATATCGTTCACAAAGTAACTATTATTCCTCGTGGACAGGCTGGCGGATACAACTTAATGTTACCTAAGGAAGAACAAGCTTTCTTACAAACTAAAAACGACTTATTAGAAATGATTATTGGTTTATTAGGTGGTAGAGTAGCTGAAGAAATCACTTTTAACGAAATATCTACAGGAGCTCATAACGATTTACAACGTTCTACTTCTATTGCTAGATCTATGATTACTGAATATGGTATGAGCGAAAGATTAGGGCCAATCACTTATGAAAAGGATGGCGAAACTGTCTTCTTAGGTAGAGATTATGGAAAATCAAAGAATTTTTCAGAACAAATAGCTACTGAAATTGATAAAGAAGTTCGTGGAATAGTACATGAATGTTACGAAAAAGCTAAAGAACTAATTCAAAAAAACTTGACTTTATTAAATACAATCGCACATTATTTATTAGAGGTTGAAACATTAACTAAAGAAGATATTGATGAAATTGTAGAAACAAATAAACTTTCCCGTTGGGATGATGTATTAGCTGAAGAACTTGGTTCAAATAAAGTTGATGAAGATTCAAAAGATGACTCGATAGAAACGAAACCTGAAAATTCAGTAGAATCTTAAGAAAATTTTAAATGGGATACCCAAGGTATCCCTCTTAAATTTTAAGGAGCGATTATGAGATTAGATAAATATTTAAAAGTATCAAGAATTTTTAAAAGAAGAACTATTGCTAAAGAAGTAAGTAAAAATTCAAGAGTTATGATAAATGATCGTGTAGCTAAACCTGGAACTGATGTTAAGGAAGGCGACATATTAGTTATTTCCTATGGTGGAAAAGAACTAAAGGTAAAAGTCTTGAATACTCCTGCTTACGTTAAAAAAGATGATGCAGAAACTATGTATGAGATTATTGAGGATATTAATTGATTTAACTGCTATATTTAGATATAATTAGATAATGGAGTGATAAAAATGAAGAAAATTTTAGTATTAATTATAATTTTATTTCAATCCTTAATATTAGCTGCTTGTAATAATACAGATGGCCCACACGATATATATGTTACAGTGTATCCTTTGAAATATGTAGCTGAAGAAATTTTGACAGGTACCGAATATACAGTGGGAATTGTTCCTGGTGTGACTTCACATAATGAAAGTGCTGATTGGTCTCCTAAGGAAATCATCTGGATGAAAGATGCAAAGTATTTATTTTACGTAGGCGCTAATTATGACTACTATATCGACAAAGAGATTGACAGTATTTTTAAAAACGCTGATGTAGAATTAGTTAAGATTGAAAATGAAACGGAATATATAACTTTAATACCTGGTATTGTTCATGAACATAATCATGATGAAACAGATAGTCATGATATTGATGATCATGATCATGAAACTACTTTAGGTATTGATCCACATTTTTGGATTTCACCTTTAAAAGTTTTAGAAATTTCTGAATTAGTATATGATAAATTGTTGAACGCTTATCCTGAACATGAAGAACTAATTAACACTAACTATACTAATCTTGTCAAAGATCTAACTACTTTGAATGAAGAATTCCATTCTGCAATTGCTAATCTAACTAAGCCTGTGATGACTTCTACTAATCTATATGGTTATCTAGAACATGATTATGGCTTAAATTACCTTCCGATATCCCCAGGATATCACGAGGAAAGCGACCAATTTACAACTCAACAAAAAGATGAAATTGTAGCTGAGGCATTATATCACGATATAAATTATATTATTTATGAAATGTATACTAATTCACCTCTTTCTAATGCTGTTTTCAGCGAATTAGAAACTAAGGGATTAGAACCTGTGAAAATAGAATTTCATATTTTACAGATGATTACTAACGATGACGAAAAGGCTGGAAAAAATTATTTAACGATTATGCGCGAGAATTTAGAACTTCTAAAAGCTGCTGGTGCATTCGAAGAGGAATAGAGGAGTTATTATGGAACAAAAACTAACAGAACAAGAAATAGTAAGAAGAGAGAAATTAGATTTTTTAAAAGAAAAAGGAATAGATCCTTTTGGTTCTAGATTTGATAGAACTCACAATACAGAATCTTTTAAAAAAGAATTTTCTAACTACACAAAAGATGAACTACATGATATGGAAAATCCAAAGTTAATTAAAATTGCTGGTAGAATCATGACAAGACGTGTTAAAGGTAAAGCGGGATTTGTTCATATTCAAGATCAGTATGGATTACTTCAACTTTACATTAGAATGGACGCAATAGGTGAAGAAGCTTATGAAGTGTTCAAAAAAGGTGATATAGGCGATTTTATTGGTGTTACTGGGACAGCTATGATTACAAACACTGGGGAATTGTCTTTGAAAGTTGAAAAGTATGAACATCTTACAAAAGCTTTAAGGCCACTTCCTGAAAAATATCACGGACTTGTAGATAAGGAAGAAATCTACCGTAGAAGATATGTTGATTTAGTAATGAATCAAGAAAGCCGTGAAACTTTTATAAAGAGATCAAAGATAATTAAAGAAATGAGAGATTACTTAGATAATCTTGGATATTATGAGGTAGAAACGCCTGTATTACAACCGATTCTTGGTGGCGCTAATGCTAGACCGTTCATAACTCATCATAATACTTTAAATATGCCGTTCTATTTAAGAATCGCAACTGAATTACACTTAAAAAGATGCATTATAGGTGGTTTTGATGGTGTATATGAAATAGGTAGATTATTTAGAAACGAAGGAATAGATAGATTACATAATCCTGAGTTTACTACTATTGAATTATACTTAGCTTATTCTGACTTACAAGGTATGATGGATTTAAGTGAGGACTTAATTAGCCATTTAGCTGAAAAGGTATGCGGTACCACAAAAATATCTTATGATGGAGTTGAAATTGACTTATCAAAAGGATGGAGAAAAGCTCATATGGTTGATCTTATTAAAGAGAAAACTGGAATTGACTTTTTCCAAATACATGATTTTGAAGAGGCTAAAAAATTAGCTAAAGAACATCATCTAGAAGTAGCTCCTCATCTTTATGGAGTAGGTCACATTGTTAATTTATTCTTTGAACATTACTGTGAGGATGACTTGATTCAACCGACATTTGTTTATGGACATCCAATTGAAATATCTCCATTAACTAAGAAGGATCCTAGAGATGAAAGATTCACCCAAAGATTTGAACTTTTCATTAATGGAAGCGAGTATGCTAATGCATACACTGAATTAAATGATCCAATTGACCAATTAGAGAGATTTGAAAACCAAATTAAAGAAAAAGACCTCGGTAATGAAGAGGCCAATGAAATGGATATTGATTTTGTTGAAGCTTTAGAATACGGAATGCCACCAACAGGCGGTATTGGAATCGGTATTGATAGACTTGTAATGTTATTGACTGATTCAAAGTCAATCAGAGATGTTTTATTATTTCCACAAATGAAAAATAAGTAAAAAATATATATCTATAAAAAAAATAAGTAGTGCATCTCGCACTACTTATTTTCATCTTCTATTTCTTCATTTTCTTCTATAGTTTCAATTTCTTCGATGTTATCAGTTTCTATACCTGATGTATCCAATAGTTGTTGATCTTCGATATTTTCGATATCTTCAACTTCTTCTTCTTGAAATACATAATCATTGATATCGACATTGTTTTTAAACATTTTTCTAGCTTGAATTGCTGTATGATGTTCTTTTCCATTAGCGATAACTTTAGCTAAGCACTTATCCATTTCTAACTCATCGTTCATTACTTTATAGTAATGAGCTAATCTATAGTTATAAGTAAGCTTTGTAGCTAAATATCCATCATTTCTAGCAAATTGAGCTTCGATAACTTCACGATAATGTTCAGGATTTACTTCTAAGTTCTTTATAGCTTCAAGAACTTGAACATATGAGGATACAAAAGCTAAATATTTTTGATTAACAGTTCCTTGAATATTTTTGATTCTTTCTAACGAAAGTTCAAATGTATCTTCATCTCCGATTTCGTTCGCTGAGTAAGCTGAAAAAGCAAAAATCAAGACATGATACAAATTATTAAGTTTTTTCAATTCGATTTGATTAAAGACTTTTATTGCATCTTCATAATCACCAGCATAATAAGAAGCCATACCTAAATAAACCATATATAAATTCTTAATACTGCTAGTTGGGGCTTGATTTACACGCTCGTTACAAAGTTTTTTTGCTTCTTGAACATCTAAATCATAATCAACTAACATGTTAAACTTAGTAGAAAAAACTTGTAATGGTCCAGTTAACTTGTACTTAAAGTACATATATGCAGCGAACATAATTAAAACTACCCATAACCAATCTATCCAAGCCCAAATAGTATTAGTAACTATTAAAGCTAAGCCGATAGTTATAATTGCAATTAAAGCTGTTAAATACTGTTTTCTATTCATAATCAAATATCCTCTCCTACTACATATTCTAAATCTTCATCTATTTCGATTCCTAATGCATCGCCTATTTCAACAAAAATATCAATAATTCCTGTGAAGTGATAATCATCTTCTTTTATAACACGATGAATTCTACTATCTACATAAAGGTTAAGATTATCTGGTATCTCTTTTTTCTCTTCAATTATTTCTTGTAAGTAGTTACTTAATTTTTCTAACTCTTCTCCGTCATAATCTATAGACTTTTCTATCAGTTCATATTTTAAGTCTTCAACAAACAAGGAATAACTAATTACTTGATCATAACTTAAAAATTGATGAAAGTCTGAATTGAAAGTTTTTTCTAAGTAAACTTTACAAGTAAAAAACTGTAAATTAATGTATTCTAACCCTACTTGAAAAATCTTTTCAATATCTTCTGTATATTCGTTATTTTCTTGAAACTCGTGATGCAGATGATTTAATACATCAAAAACCGGTTGAAATCTCGTGTATAATGATGAATTATGATTTTTTAAATGTTCATAAAACTTCTTGTTTTCAATTAACCAACTTTGATATTCTTTTAATAATTTCTTCATAACCAACCCTCTTTATTATTATACAATATTAGAAAAGAAAAACCACAATAAAAATGTGGTTTTTTTGTGTTTAAGCTCGATTAACTGAACCAAATAATTCCATTTTTTCTTTAACTACTCTTTTTATTCCATCAGTTCCTGGTGCTAAAAGTTTTCTAGGGTCAAAACCTTTACCTATCAAATCTTTACCAGCTAAAATATAATTTCTTGTTTCTTCAGCGAATACTAATTGGCATTCAGTATTAACATTGATCTTTGAAACACCCATTGAAATTGCTTTTTTAATCATGTCTTCAGGAATTCCTGTACCACCATGTAAAACTAGAGGAATATCTCCTGTAATATTGTTAACTGCATCTAGAACTTCAAAGTTTAATCCAGGCCAATTTTCTGGATATTTACCATGAATATTACCAATACCAGCAGCCAAGAAATCAACACCTAAATCAGCAATCATCTTACATTCTTTTGGATCAGCAACTTCACCGCCGCCTACTACTCCATCTTCTTCTCCACCGATAGCTCCTACTTCTGCTTCTAATGAAATTCCAGCTTTTCTAGTTCTATCAACCATATCTTTTGTTAATTTGATGTTCTCTTCGATTGAATAATGAGAACCATCAAACATCACTGATGAAAAACCAGCTTCCATTGCTTTAATTGCACCTTCGTATGAACCATGATCTAGATGTAAAGCTACTGGAACAGTAATATTCAATGACTCAACCATTGCTTTAACCATATCCGCTACAACTTTAAATCCTGTCATATATTTAGCAGCTCCTTCTGAAACACCAAGAATAACTGGTGATTTCAATTCTTCAGCTGTTAAAAGTATTGCTTTTGTCCATTCTAAATTATTAATATTGAAATGTCCAACTGCGTACCCTTCACGGTATGCTTTATCTAACATTTCTTTAGCTGAAACTAAACCCATTTTTTATCCTCCTAATTATTTTTAAAACCATTATAATTATACAGTTATATTGCCGTTTTGTAAAGAAATAACCTTTAGTATCCTATTGCGTAAGCGATAATTAGCAATAAGATAGTAAGTATAAAAGTAACTACTTGAAGTTTTATTGTCCATTTAAACCATTTTTGATAACTTAAAGAAGCTATACTTAAAGCAATTAATAATACTCCGTTAGTTGGAAAGATAACATTTGTATATCCATCGCCAAATATAAAGGCTAGAATTGCTATATTGCTTGATACGCCAATCAAAGAAACTAGCGGTACAAGTATTGGCATAATCAGTACTGCTTTAGCTGAGGCTGAACCAATAAAAAACTGAATAACTAATATTATTAAATATATCCCTAAAACTCCTATAATAGCTGGTTTATCACCAAGAAGGCTTTCAAAATAATACAATATTGTATCCATGATATTTCCTTCTGTCATTATAAATTTCACGCTACCTGCGAGGATAATCAAGATTGCGGCAGGCATCACCGCTAGCATTCCCTTAAAAAA
>JAQUZK010000066.1 GCA_028691335.1 Candidatus Izemoplasmatales bacterium | reverse complement strand
TTATATCACGATTAAGATTTTAAAACAATAGCTAGTTCATCAACTAACTCATTTAATCTGTTAACTACAGCTTTAAAAGCGTCTTCCTTGGTTAAATCTACTCCAGCATTTTGAAGTTGTTTTACTGGGTAGTCTGAACCACCGGATTTTAAGAGATTAATATAGTTTTCAAAAGCTCCTAGTTGATTATTCTTAACATCTTCGTATAGTTTAAGAGAAGCAGCGAAACTAGTTGCGTATTGATAGACATAGAAAGGTGTATAGAATAAGTGAGGTATATAAGCCCAAACATATTGTTTAACACTCTCTTTTGTGATATCAAGGTCATAGAATTCTTTATATAGGCTAATCATTATATTAGATAAAGTATCTGCGGTAATAGGTTGGTCATTTTCAACTAATTTGTGTGCTTCAAGTTCATAAATAGCGAAAAGAGTTTGTCTATAGAATGTAGCTAATATGTCATCAATTGCTCTTTGTAATAGAGATATCTTTTCATTCTTACTAGCTTTGGATTCGTTAATAATATAATCAAGAAGATTATGTTCGTTGAATGTAGACGCTACTTCCGCAACAAATATAGTATAGTTTTGAAGAGAAGAAGGTTGAGTTTCAGCTGAGTACATTGAATGGATTGAATGTCCAGCTTCATGAGCTACTGTAAATACATCACCTAACGTTTTTGAATAGTTTAAAAGTATATATGGATGAAGATTAGGCATTGAACTTGAGTAAGCTCCAGTTCTCTTTCCGTTTTGTTCATAAACATCTACAAACCCTTCTTTAAGAACATCCTTTGCTTTTTCTTGGAAATGTTCAGGTAGATGTTTTATCGAGTTAAAGAATAACTCTTTAGCTTCATCAAACTCATATTCTTTATCTGATTTAGCTAAATCTAAAAAACGATCATATGTATGATATTCTTCTAATCCTAAGTAATCTTTTCTCAAACTGATATATTTTTTAATAGCTTGTGTATTTTCTCTAGCTACTTTGGTAAGATTATGATAAACACTAGTAGGTATATTATTGTTAAAAAGATAACTCTCTAAAGAAGACTTATAATTTCTTGAATTTATTCTAGCATAATCAGCATCTAAAACATTCTTGTAAATTGAAGCATAAGTGTTTTTATGAGCTTCATAATATGAAAATACAGCCTCGAAGATTTCTTTTCTTTCTTCAGGTGAATTACTTTTTTGAATAAAAGCACGATAATTAGAGTTAGTGATTGTTACTATTTCTTTATTATCTAGCATTACATCTTGGCCTTCAATATCAGCTACTGATAATGAACTATATAGATTTCTTCCTGCTCCAGCTAATTGGCTGTAGTTAGCAAGTAAAGCTTCACTTTTATCATCTAAAATGTGTTCTTGACGTCTAAATAGCTTTTCCATGGAGAATCGGTATTCTTCGAGATCCTGATCCTTATCGATAAAACTCATAACTTTTTCTTTTCCGATATTAATCAACTCTGGTTCTTCAAAAGATAAAGCTTGTTGCAGTTTAACAAAAGCAAGTTGAACTTTTTGAAGTCTCGCAGAATTTTCTGAGTTCTTTTTGTTTAAATCACTTAGCAAAGATGCGTATTGATATGTTTTTAACCCAATTTCTTCGAATTTCTTTTGTAAAAGAAAAAACTCCTTAAAATCAGAAAAGTTGCTTAATTTACCTTTGTAAGTAGCTAGTTTAGCTACTAATTCTTCACTTTTTTTAAATCCTTTTTCAAATTCATCTAAATTAGGAAAAAGATAAGATAAATCCCATTTCATTTATTATTACCTCCATTGATAATTATTCTATTTTACATTATAACATTTTTTACAAAAAAAAAGTATTTAAAATACCTATCTTTATGGTATAATTAAAGGAAAGCGAGGTAAGGATATGATAACATTATATACAAGTTCAAGTTGTTCCTCATGCCGAAAAGCTAAGAAATGGTTGGATACAAATAAAATTCCCTATCGTGAAAAAAATATTATTGGTATTAAGTTGACTAGAAATGACATCATGAATATGTTGAAGTATTCTGAAAATGGATTTGAAGATATTATTTCGACAAGATCTAAGATCTTTAAAGAAAGTCAAATTGAACCAGATGAAATGAAGTTTTCTGAGTTAGCTAATTTTATAATAGATAATCCAACAATTTTAAAAAGACCTATTATTATCAACGAACAGATAATGCAAACAGGTTACAATGAAGATGAAATCAGGGCGTTTATTCCACGAGAATTTAGAAAATTTGTTGTTTGTGATGAATGCAGAGAAGATTGCGAATATAAAGAATGCATTAAAAAAGCTATGGCTGAGGCGAAGAATACTTAAAAGATGAAATGAAGAGAAATCTTCATTTTTTAATTTAATAAAAAAACACTGAAAACGCTTTAATCAAGTATACTTTATTGATAATTTCCATGTTTTATAGTAAAATGTTTATGTATTCAATTAAATTAGGAGGAAATAAAAATGGCAGTAAAAGTAGCAATCAATGGATTTGGAAGAATTGGACGTTTAGCGTTCCGTGTTATGTTCGGAAATCCAGATTTTGAAATCGTAGCTATTAATGACTTAACAGATGCTGAACAATTAGCTTATCTACTCAGATATGACAGTTCACAAGGTAGATATAACAAAGAAGTTTCATTTGAAGGTACAGATTTAGTAGTAGAAGGTAAACATGTTCCTGTTTTATCTCAAAGAGATCCTGAACTATTACCTTGGAAAGAAAAAGAAGTAGATGTAGTATTGGAATGTACAGGTTTCTTCGTTTCTGAAGAAGGTGCTGGTAAGCATTTGAAAGCAGGAGCTAGAAAAGTTGTTGTTTCCGCTCCAGCTAAAGGAAATATTCCTACAATCGTTTATAATGTTAACCATGACTCTTTAACTGGTGAAGAAAAAATTATTTCTGCAGCTTCATGTACTACTAACTGCTTAGCACCAATTGCTAAAGTTTTAGATGACAACTTTGGAATTGTTAAAGGTTTCATGACAACAGTACATGCTTATACAAATGATCAATCAACTCTTGATATTCCTCATAATAAAGGAATTAATGCAAGACGCGGTAGAGCAGCAGCTGCTAATATCGTTCCTACTTCAACTGGAGCTGCAAAGGCAGTAGGTTTGGTTTTACCTCATTTAAAAGGTAAATTAGATGGACTAGCATTGAGAGTTCCTGTAATTACTGGTTCAATTGTTGATTTAGTAGTTGAATTAAAAGAAAAAGTTACAGTTGAACAAGTTAATGAAGCTGTTAAAAAAGCTCAATCAGAAACAATCGGATATACTGAAGATCCAATCGTTTCTTCAGATACAATTGGAATCACATATGGAACATTGTTTGATGCTCAATCTACAAAAGTTATGGATGTTGATGGCAAACAATTAGTTAAGGTTTTAACATGGTATGATAATGAACATTCATTTACATCACAAATGATTAGAACTTTAAAAGTGTTCGCAGAAAAATAAAAATACTTTTAAAAAGCATCCTAAGGGTGCTTTTTTTTCACAATCGAGGTAAAAAATGCAATTTTTTAATGAGTTGATGGAATCAATCAAATTACTAATTCAAGAACATTTTTGGTTAGCTCCACTATTTGGAGTTTTATTGCCATTTATTGAAGCTTTACTACCTACAATACCCTTAACAGTTATAATAGCTACTTTATATGGTATATTCACAACTGCATTTGGTGTGTTAGAAGGAACTTTATTAACGATATTCTTATCATTGATAGGATCATTTCTAGGTATGTTTTTGATATTTATTATTATCAGAGCCACTTTTGCGGATTATTTTTTCAAAAAAGTTCAAGAAAATAAATATGGTAGAGTATTTCTAAATGTGGTAGAAGGAAAAAAGGTTTTTGTAGTATTAATGTTATTGTCAAATCCATTTCTACCATCATCTGTTTTGAACTATGCATTATCTCTTACAAAAGTTAAAGTTTCTAAATATATCTTTTTAACATTAACCTCGAGACTAATTATAATTTTATTTCTAGTGTTTTTAGGTTCCATATTTAATATTCGAGAACACCCTTTAAATGTTCTTTGGATGATGCTTGTTTATTTCATTTTATTAGGTGTTTGGATTATTTATATTAGAAGTAGAAAAAATGATGATAGATCAGTTTTTAAAGAGACAAAAGATAAATAGCACTAATTAATCCATAAGTTTATTAAGTTAAATTTATGGATTTTTAAATTTTTTTGACTAAAAGAACAACAAACATAATGAATAGATTTAATTATCATGTTATAATATAAAATTAGAGGTGATGCTTAATGAATAGTAATGAGTTTATTGAAAGAAGGAAAATATTAATTGATGAACTGTTAGACAATTCTTTTGCGCTTTTAGCTTCTGGAGAAGCGATGCATAAGACTTGGGATCAGTTTCATAAATACATACCTAACCGTAATTTTTTCTATCTAACTGGGTTAATGCGAGAAAATTTTGTTTTGTTTTTAGCAAAAGATGATAGTCAAATTCATGAGTATATTTTCATTGAAGAAGCTAGTGATTATGCTAATAAATGGTTGGGAAAAAGACTGACAAAAGAAGAAGTGGCTGAAATCTCTGGAATTGATATTAATAATATTTTATATGTTCAAGAATTTCGTAATTTCATTGCTAGTAGAGTCTTAACTGATTCTCGTGCAAGTTTATTATCAAAAGTTCCTGAGAATCTATACTTAGACATGTTTAGATATAGAAAGATGAAAAAACCTGTAAGTTTTAATTTTTTCAGTGAAATCATTGATAATTATCCTGAATTGTATATTAAAGATTTAGGTGGATTAATATCTGATATGAGAAGAATTAAAACAAAGGCTGAAGTGTTGGAAATCCAAAAAGCGATTGACTATACCCAAAAAGGAATAGAAGCAATTTGGAAGAATGCAAAGCCAGGAATAAATGAAGCTCAACTAGAGGCTCTATTCGAGTATACTATTAAAGTTGAAGGATCAAAAGGTGTTTCTTTTGATACAATCGTTGCTAGTGGTAAAAATGGAACTGTTTTGCATTATGTAGAAAATGACCAAAAAATTGAAGACAACAGTTTGGTATTGCTTGATTTAGGGGCATTATCCAATCTTTATGCCGGAGACATATCTAGAACTTTTCCAGTTAATGGTAAGTTTACAGAAAGACAAAGTGAGTTCTATCAAATGGTTTTAGATGTCAATAAAAAAACAATAGAAATGATTAAGCCAGGAGTATACGTTAAAGAACTTAATGATTTCGCTAGAGATATGTTAGCTGAAGGAATGATTAGACTAGGAAAAATTAAAGAAAAATCTGAGATTAGTAAGTATTATTATCATAACGTAAGTCATTATTTAGGATTAGATGTCCATGATGTTGGAACTTACTCACAACCACTAAGTCCTGGAGCTGTTATAACTGTAGAGCCTGGAATCTATATTGAAGAAGAGGCTATAGGTATTAGAATAGAAGATGATGTGTTGGTTACATCTAAAGGACATGAAAATTTAAGTAAAAATATTATAAAAGAGATTAAAGATATTGAAGATTTTATGAAATAAGATAAGAGGCATTATGAGTTATGTAGAAGGAAATATTCAAAGATATTTATTCTATACCGAAGATACTTCATATTCTGTCATAAAACTAAAGATTAGTGACACTGATGATGAAGATATCAGCAATTTCGAACCCACAATTATTGTTTGTGGGTTTTTTCCTAAATTAGAACATAGTGTTAATTATCGTTTTTATGGAGAAGTTAGTGATCATCCTAAATATGGCTTACAGTATAATGCTAGACGATTCGAAAGAATGGTTGACAATACGTATGATGGTTTATTAGATTATTTATCAAGTGATCTTTTTAAAGGTGTTGGAAAAAAGACTGCGGAGAGGATAATTGAAACCTTAGGCTTATCTGCTTTAGACTTAATCGCAGAAGATAAACATGTTTTGGATAAAGTTCCTAAGATTAGCAAAAAGTTAAGAGATTCAATTTTTCAAGAAGTTGTTGATAATAAAGAAATGGAAAATACACTTGTTTGGCTTTATAGTTTTGACATATCCCCTAAGATGGCTATGAGAATCTACTCTTTTTATGGTTCGAAGACAATCAACACTATTAAAGAAAATCCATATATTTTGATGGAACATATTGAGGGAATCGGATTTAAAAGAGCTGATGAAATAGGTTTAAAAATAGGCTTTCAATATGATTCTCCTTTAAGAGTTTCAGCTGTAATTTATTATTTGTTGACAGAGTTTATGAATAAATATGGAGATACATATTTAGAAAAAGAAAAGTTAGTTGACTATACTTTGACTTATTTGAATTCACATCCTGATTATAATTGTTCAAGAGATCTAGTTGAAAATCAGTTAGTTGTTCTAATAAGTTCTAATAAAGTTATCGATTTGGATGATAAATTAGCTTTGTCCTATTTATATAATAGTGAAGAGTACTTAGCGAAAAAGGTCTTATCTATTAACGAGAATAACAATGAGATTATTTCTAAGGAAGATTTTTATAATTTGTTATCTGATTTCAATGATTTTTCAGATATAAGCTATACTAAAGCCCAAATAAAGGCGATTTACACAGCCTTAAATAATAGTTTTTCCATTATCACTGGAGGACCAGGAACTGGAAAAACTACTGTTATTAAAGGCATAATTGAAATATATAAACTATTAAGAAATAACAAATTGGATTTAGAAAAGATTAAATTAGCTGCGCCAACTGGAAAGGCGGCTAAACGCCTTTCTGAAGCTACAAATCTAAAAGCTTCAACAATACATAAACTTTTAGGTTTTGATTTTGAAGGTACTTTTAAGTTTGATGATTATAACGAACTAGATGCAGAGCTTCTAATTATCGATGAAGCTTCAATGTTAGATACAGTTTTAGCTAAAAAGCTTTTTCAGGCTGTAAATATAAATACTAAGGTAATAATGGTAGGTGATTCAAACCAATTGCCTTCAGTTGGACCTGGAGATGTTCTTAACAATCTGATTAGTTCTACATTATTTAATGTCGTTGAGTTAGACGTAATCCATCGTCAGGCAAGTGATTCTCATATTATTTCTTTAGCTTATGATATATTAAATAAAAACATCGATGAGAATTTTTTTAGGAATTACGATGATAAACAGTTTGTTAATGCTAATGATCAAAATATTAGCTATCGAGTTTTAGAAAGAATTAAACTCCTAGTTGATAATGGATATGATTTATTAAATGATATCCAAGTATTAATACCAGTCTATAAGGGTATAAATGGAATTGATAGGATGAATTCATTGATACAATCTACTTTTAATAGTTTGAATAAAGATATCTC
>JAQUZK010000065.1 GCA_028691335.1 Candidatus Izemoplasmatales bacterium | reverse complement strand
GGTAGAATTCCAGCTAAAAGTTGAAACCCGATTATAGCAGCACAAAAACCAAATATAGATGCATATAATTTAAAGCCAGTAAACCTTTTTTTTGCATAGATTATATAAACTAAAGAAAAAAGCCATTCAGCTATTCCGGTGTATATTCTAGGAATATCTAATAAAGGATCACTCATAGTTTACCTCCGAAGTGACTAGCTAAAGCTTCCATGAATTCTTTTTTTCTAGGTCGGCTAATCTTCAAGTTTTCGTTATTAATAATCACATAATCGCCCTTAACACCTGTTACTTCATCCATATTAACTAAATAACAAGAATTCGATCTAAAAAAACTACCTTCTTTTAATTCATCTTCCATTTTTTTCATTGAAGTTCTGCTTTTAAATTCTCCGTCCCTTGAATGAATTATCAAATAGTGTTTCATTGTTTCAATATAAAAAATATCGAAAATATTAATCTTTATTATACCTTCATCAGTTGTGACTAAAATATGACTTTCTCGTTTTTGTTTAACTCTTTCTAAAGAACTATTCATCTCTTGAGAAAAAGCGAAATAAGGTACAGGTTTAAGTAGGTAACTTAAAGCCTTTACTTCATAGCCCTTAATTGCATACTGTGGCATGTTCGTAATAAAAATTATTGTGACGTCTTTATCAAATTCGCGTATTTTCTTAGCAGCTGACATGCCATCCATTCGTTTCATCTCGATATCAAGTAAAATAATGTCAAATTTCGCTTCATAAAAGTTGACAATTTCATCTCCGTCTTGAAAACTAAAAACATCAATTATTATATTGTTTTCTCTACTATATTTTTTTAAATATCTTTGTAATACTTCAGCACTTTCAAAGTTGTCTTCTACAATCGCAACTTTAATCCTCATATGTCACCTCTTCTATGGGGAAATATTATATATTCAAATTATTGTTTTATTTGCATTCATTATAACATAATATTATAATTAATTCAGTTTATCGTTTGAAAAACAAGCTCTTATTTATAGTATAATTAATTTTTTCTTAAAGCAACAATTTTTTTATTTTTAAAAAATAATATATTTGTATTAAACGATAAAAAAGATTTTTAGAATTAAAATTTTAAAAATAATGATACAATTAAACTATAAGGATAAAATAAGGAGAAGAAAATGAAAAAATATGACTATTTAATTGTCGGTGCAGGTTTATATGGAGCTTGCTTTGCCAGAGAAATGACGGATAAAAATAAAAAATGTTTAGTTATAGATAAAAGAAATCATATTGCTGGAAACGCCTATACAAAGCGAATTAACAATATTGATATACATGTATATGGAGCTCATATATTTCACACCTCAGATAAAGAAGTTTGGGATTATATAAAGAAGTTTGGTGAGTTTAATAGTTTTGTTAATTCGCCAATGGCTATTTATAAAGATGAAATATATAATCTTCCATTTAATATGAATACTTTTTCGAAAATGTGGAATATAAAGACTCCACAAGAGGCAAAAGAGATTATCAAAAAGCAAATAACTGAATCAGCAATCACCACACCCAAAAACTTAGAAGAGCAAGCTATAAGTATGGTTGGTAAAGATATTTATGAAAAACTAATTAATGGTTACACAAAGAAACAGTGGAATAAAGACCCGAAAGACTTGCCTGCATCTATTATAAAACGTTTGCCTGTAAGGTATACTTATGACAATAACTATTTTAATGATTTATATCAAGGTATCCCTATAAATGGATATACTTCTATAATCGAAAAAATGTTAGATGGTATTGAGGTTCAACTTGACACTGATTTTTTCGATAACAAGGATAAGTATTTAAATATAGCAGAAAAAGTAGTTTACACAGGGCCTATTGACAAGTTTTTTGATTACAGTGAAGGCGAATTAGAGTACCGTTCTTTAAAGTTTGAAAACATAGAGCTAGAAACTGATAATTTTCAAGGGAATGCTGTTATTAATTACACTGACTCACTGACACCTTATACTAGAATAATAGAACATAAATTTTTTAATAATATGAATCAACCAACTACAATCATCAGTAAAGAATATCCTGCAAATTACAATGAAACTAAGGAGCCATATTACCCAATTAATGATGACAAAAACAACAGCATTTATGAAAAATACTATAAGTTGAGTAAATCTTATCCTAATATAATATTTGGTGGTAGATTAGCTGAATATAAGTATTATGATATGCACCATGTAATAAGGAAAGCTCTAGATAGAGCTAAAATAGAAAAATAAAAAAGTTACCAGTTGGTAACTTTTATTCTTCATCTTCATCATAAGTTTTGAATTTGACTGGTTTTATTCCTTCAAGATTTTGTGCTAGTTTATCTATGAATAAAATTCCTAGTAAATGGTCGTATTCATGTTGGAAAACTATTCCTGGATAGCCTTCAAGTTTTAAAGTTCTCTGTTCAGTTTCACCAGTTTCAAGATTGACCAAATTTACTTTCGCTGTGATTTTATGATGTCTAATAACCGGACCAGTAGTATCTTCATCTACAGATAAGCATCCTTCTCCACCGGGGAGATAAGTACTCTTTTCTGAGTAAGATATAATCTTAGGGTTTACTACAGCGTACTGATGTAGATTTTCAAAGTTCTCATCATAGGTTTTCATACAAAACATTTTTAATGATTTGTTAATCTGAGGAGCTGCTAAACCAACAGATGGTCTAAGTTTATATTTTTCAACTAAATCATCATCTTGTGAATTTTCAATATATTCCATCATAGATCTTAGCGTATTCAGATTCTCCTCTGATAGAGGAAGTTTTACTTCCTTAGCTCTAAGTCTTAAGGTAGGATGTCCATCCATTATAATATCTTTATTTAATAACATTTTTATCACCAGAGATATTATATCACTTTAAATTATAAAAATAAAGAAAATCAATTTTCTATATTTTGATATTCAAAGTAGATATGCTATAATATAATAGAAATAAATAGAAACAGAGGTATGCATTAGAAATGATAAGCAGAAAAGGAATAATAATTTACTTTAGACACAAAAAGATTTTAAGTAAATTAAAACATCTAGATATCAATATAACTTATGTGAATGAAAACTTAAAGTATTTAATAGGTTATGTTGATGAAAACAAATTTGAAGAAATATTTAACGACCTCAGAAATCATCGTTTAGTAAAAAAAATAGAAGCTTCTAAACAAGAAATGGATTCATTAAGTTTCTCTATATAAAATATATTTTGGCCTGTCAATAAAAAATACTTGACAGGCGATATTTTTTTTGTTATAATTCTTTGCGTGACTAAATGACATAGGAGGATTAATATTATGGTAAAATTAAGATTACAAAGATTCGGTACAACTAAAAGACCTTTTTATCGTATCGTAGCCGCTGATGCAAGAAAAACAAGAGATGGTAGATATTTAGAAATAGTAGGGGTATACGATCCAACTAAACAACCTGCACTTGTGGAAATCGATGGCGATTTAGCTAAAAAATGGCTAAGTAATGGTGCACAACCAACAGATACAGTTAAAAGCTTGTTAAAAAAAGCTGGAGTTATGAGCGAATTTTTATCTGAAAAGACTAACAAGTAGAAGGTATTATAATGGCTGTTAATTTCGAAAAACTTGTTTTTGACTTGGTTACGCCATTAGTTATTCATCCGGAAGACTTATTGGTAAAGAAGTTTTCTGAGGATGATGATTCTATTACAATCCAAGTGCTAGTAAACCAAGAAGATCTAGGAAGAGTAATTGGAAAGGGCGGGAAAATTGCTAACGCAATTAGAACCATTTCTTACGCTGCTGCTTCTAGACAAGGAAAAAGGATAAAAATTGATATCGACTCATTTGAATAAGATGGAAGATAAACTAATCGCTGTCAGCGCTTGTTTGCTCGGTGTTAATTGTAAATATAATGCTAAAAACAATCTCAACTTTAAAGTGATTGAGTATTTAAAAGGCAAAGAAGTTATCTTAATTTGTCCTGAGGAATTAGGCGGATTAACAACACCGAGGATACCAAGTGAAATCCAAAAAGACGGAAGAATTATTAACAAAGCATCAATTGATGTTACTGAAAATTTTAATTTAGGTGCGAGAAAAGCACTTGATATTATCAAAAAAAATAATTGCAGTAAAGTTATACTGAAAGATGGTTCTCCATCTTGCGGATATACATATGTCTATGATGGCAGTTTTACCGGCAAGCGTATTAGAAGTCAAGGTATCTCCGCGAGATATCTTAAAGAAAATGGAATTAAAATAATAGATTTAGGGACTTAAAAAATCAACTAAATAGTTGATTTTTTTTAAGATAAGAGGAAAAAATGAAAATAAAAAATGAGATTCAACAAGCAATAACTGAAATGGGATTTGTCAATCTGACTCCGATACAGGAACAGACAATACCCCTATTATTAATGGGAAAAGATGTTATCGGAAATAGTCATACAGGTACAGGTAAAACCGCAGCTTTTGGTATACCTTTATTAGAAATGATTGACTTTACAAGTGATGAAATTCAAGCTTTAATCATTACACCAACACGTGAATTATCAGTACAGATAAAAAGAGAATTATCAAATATCTCTAAGTATATTGATAACTGTAGAATTGTTAATGTTTATGGTGGGGAAATAATCACAAAACAATTTTCACAATTAAAGAAAAAACCACAAATAATTATAGGTACACCTGGACGAATTATCGACCACTTAAACCGAAAAACTATGGACTTTAATAGTGTGAAATATTTAGTTTTAGATGAAGCTGATGAAATGCTTAAAATGGGATTTGTAGAAGACATAGAAACTATTTTTACATTTACTCCAAGCACTAGACAAACACTAATGTTTTCAGCTACTATGCCAAAAAGAATAGTAGAGTTAGCTAAAAAGTATTTAGTTAACCCAGAAGTAGTTACTTCTGTAGGTGATGATTTAACTAACAAGGATATATCACAATATTACTACAAGGTTAAAAGAGAAAATAAAACTGAAGCTATTTATAGATTGCTTAATATTTATAGGCCGACATTAGCTTTAATATTTTGTAATACAAAAGCTATGGTTGATAAATTAACCGAAGAATTAATTCAAAGAAAAATTAATTGTGATAAAATTCATGGTGATTTACCTCAAACTACTAGACTAGATGTACTAAATAAGTTTCATAATGGCGTTATTGAAGTATTAGTAGCGACAGATGTAGCTGCCAGAGGTTTAGATATTAAAGATGTGGAAGCCGTTTTTAATTATGATGTTCCTGAAAAAGCTGATTACTATATTCATAGAATCGGACGTACAGGTAGAATAGGACATATTGGGTATTCATTTACTTTAGTTTCTAAGGGAGAAGTTAGACAAATTGCAGAAATTGAAAGACTTTCAAATTCTAAGATTAAAAAAAGGACAATCCCTACTTATGAAAAAGTTCTTGATGTAAAAAGTACAAAGTTCATTGAAGAAATTAAAGAAATAGTACAAAACGAATCACTTGAAAAAGAATATACTGTTTTAAATCAATTAGTAGCGGATAATCTAAGAGAAGATGAAATAATAGCTGCTTTATTAAAAAAACTTAATGCTTTAGAAACTAATCATAAGAATATCGACGATATTAATGAAGATTTCAATACCGAAAATAAAAGTAGAAATAGAGACGATCAAGTTAGATTCCATTTAAATATTGGTAAAGAATCAAACTTGACAGTTTCGGACATACTTGATTTTGTTACATCACATGTAAAAATAAGTAAAAATGAAATCAAAGATATTGCAATTTTATCTACTTTTTCATTTTTCTCAGTAGATAAAAAGTATGGACCAGTAGTTTTAGATAACCTAAAAAGCAAAAAATTAAAAGGTAAAAGAATCTTTATTTCCGTGTTTAGAAAAAGCAGAAGATAGTAAGATTATGTTCACAATATTGACTTTTTATACCAATGGTTTATAATTAAATAGAACCAAAGAAGGGAAGGGTCAAATATGAAAAAATTAGGATTGATGGTTTGTACAAATTCTTCAATAGATTATCTTAACTTTGATTTTGATGTAACTATTATTAGATCAATGGTTATTATGGGAAGTAAAGAGTATATAGATTATGAGGAATTAACTGCGCAAGAGTTTTATGATATGATTGAAAAGGATCCCACTATTATTCCGAGAACAGCCATGGCTTCAACAGGAACTATGGTAGAAGCTTATGAAAAGCTTCGCGATAGTGGTTGCGATACAATTATTTTTGTTACTATTTCTTCTAAGATGAGTGGAATATATGAGAACGCTGTTCTAGCTAAAAAGATGGTAGAGGGAGTTGATATTCATGTGTTTGACTCTAAATCCGTTGGGTATATCGAAAGTGCTATGGTTTTCAAAGCACACGAAGGATATAAAAACGGTAAATCTATTGAAGAAATAATAAAAGATTTGGAATATATAAGAGATAACAATAAGATTTATTTTGCCGTTAATGATCTAAAGTTTTTAATAAAAAATGGTAGATTATCAAATGCAGCTGGCTTTATGGCTAATATGTTAAAAATTAAACCATTGTTAGAAATAGATAAGTCAGGTGCTGTAGTAAGTATAGAAAAAATCAGGACTTTCAGTCGTGCTGTTGATAGAGTTATTGAAAAGTTTATGGAAGAAACTAAAGATAAATCAGTTGAAGCATTTATAATTCACGCTAATAATCCTGAAACCACAAAATATATTCGTGCTAAGGTGCTTGAGTTAAGACCTGAACTAGGAGAAATAAAAGACTATCTTTTAACTCCAGCAGTAGGAGCTCATTCAGGCCCTGGAGCAATCACTATAGGATATATACTAAATAAATAGGGAGTTTTTTATGATTAACAGCGATGTTATACGGGGTCATATCGAGACTATTATTTTAAAACTTTTAATTGAAAAAGATATGTACGGTTATGAACTTGTTAACTTGATTAAAAATCGAACAAACAACTTGTTTCAAATTAAAGAAGCAACTCTTTATGCAGTCCTACAAAGACTAGAAAAAAAAGAGTTGATTTCTTCATATTTAGGAGAAAAGACTTTTGGTGGGAAGCGAAGATATTATAGAGTTACCCCTTTAGGAAGAGCTTATTTTAAAGAGATGCTTGAAGAGTGGAACATGTTAAGAAAAATAATGTTTAATATGTTAGGAGACCATGATGAATAAAATAAAGACTTTTGTCAGCAAATTGTTAAAAGATCTTTTTAATGATGAAGATAAAAAGGAATTAATTGAAATTTTAACAACTAGCTTGGAAGAAAAAGTAGATGATTTAGTAGAATCTGGCACACCTTTAGAAGAAGCAATAGATAAATCTATAAATGAATTTGGCGGTGTTGAAGATGTTTTACAAGTATATCCAGAATTGACAATTAAGAAAAAGATGGTTTTAAAACGAAAAAATGAATTTTTCTTTTCATTATGGGGATACCTAATTGTAAGCGGAATAGCTATATTTATTA
>JAQUZK010000064.1 GCA_028691335.1 Candidatus Izemoplasmatales bacterium | reverse complement strand
AGGTTCAGCGCATGCAGCTAATCTGTTTTCAACTACAGCTAAGTTGAAGTGGCTAAGCGGTCAAGAAAAAATAAAGACTTTTAATTTTCGTTCAGAAGGGCATATAAAAAGTTTCTGTACTAATTGCGGATCTGCTTTACCTAATTTACAGATGGATGGAAAGTTGTTGGTTGTTCCTGCTGGAAGTATCGATAGCGATTTAAACTTAAGACCTAATGCGCATATCTATTATAAAAATAGAGCGGATTGGGATAATGAACTCGAGACAGTTGTAAAATTTGATGGTCTTCCAAATAATGGTTGACAAATAGTGATTTAAATACTAGAAGTTGAGCTTTGTTGTTTATATTAGAAAAACCGTCAGTTTTGACGGTTTTCTTTTACTTTTATTTTGCCATCTTCATCAAATCCTTTTGGAGTATGATTACTGAGTGAAACATGTAGAGGTACTCCTATTAAAAATACAATTTACTAATAAGTCACTATTTGTATTTTTTAGAAGTATTATAAAGGTGAATGATTTTATTCATTAAGTGCATTCAAAAAATATCATAAACTGGATTTTCTTCAAAGATAATATAATGATAATCCTTTTCACCATAATAATTATAAAAATTTTCATAATAATTAAAATAAATATTAACACCTTTTTCTCCAGAAAATGTCGGTGTTTGTTCATATAACCATCTCAGTTCCGAAGAAGTAGTATCTTTCTCTAAATAGCGAAAGAAAGTGGTTTTATATCCGAACTCTGTAGTATCTATTTGCACATATTCTAAAACTTCATTATCGTAATACCTAGTACCGAATAAATATGCATCATTTATATTTTCTTGATAGTTATAATCAACATCAGATGTATTATTATATATATTTTTAATTGAGCTAGTTAAAAATAAATTTTTCTTGAGTGAGTATTCTATAAGTTCACCTCTTTTGTTTAATGGGCTGCTTAATAATGTAACTATGTTGTCATTATTAAAATCAACAAATCCAAAATCATCAATTAATCCACTCTCATTAGTAGGTGAATAAGCGAAATTTATTTCATCATTTCCTACAGAGTAAAGTGGTATCTCAAGATGGTCATATAAGTAGAAATTAACAAATTCAAAATTTTCGTCATAAGAAGCTGAAATAGAACTTTCAGATAAGTCCGTTTCATTAAAATCATAATAACCTTCAGATGCAATTTCAGTATTTATCGTTCTTGTTTTTCTATTTGAAGTAAAAGAGTATCTAGAGTATTCGTTTTCCATAATAAAGATACGAGATAATTGAGATATAGCTTTATTACCTAAATCATTAGATTCTCTAACAAATTCTTGTTTTATAATATAATCAGTAATCATGTTATTATCATTATATTTAATATCTATGAAAGATCTTGATTCATACTGTAATGGAATTTCATAACTCACTTCTCCATCAACATATTTATAGGTCAATCCATCAGATTTTTCTATGACTTCCAATGTTAGTTTATTATCAGATTTTTCAATAATTTGAATATCAACTTCACTTCTCTTTAAAGTGGAATCATAAATCCTATTGTTGTAGTCATCGTATAAAACAAAATAGGTTACAATAGGTGTTTCATATTTTTCAATATAATCAATTCTTAGTGATGATGTAATAAATAAAGTTATACCAAAAACTGCTAAAGTGAATAATTTTAGGTATAAAATATTATAACCTCTTTCTAGATAATGCCTATTAATTAGATGATAAAATAAATATAGTAAAGCTACAGTTATCAAAGTTATAAATATAAAGTATGTTGAATGTTTTAATAAAAATATTCTTTGGTTATATATATCGCTGTTTCCAAGTAATATAAGCATAATAAAAAATAATGCAATAGCTAAAAGAAGTACTATCATAGTGATAGTAAATTTTTTTTCTTTCATTTCATTTTCTTTTCCTTTCAGTTTAATTTGTTTAAGTATTTAAGTTGAAAAAGAAAATGTTTTCAGCAAAGAATCACATTATTTTTTTTATAAGTATTTTGTTTTGAAAAATAGGTTAAATAGTCCTTGATTAAATAGGTTTCTCGATATTCTTGAACGTGAAATAGTATTTTGATTTCAAAATGATATTTCACTAAGAATAATAGCGGTAGGTAATAGATAACTATGATGAAAACAGAAATACCTAAAATGATTATAAGTAGGTTCGTGTAATCTATCGATATATTCATACCAACTTCGATAATATCTATTCTATTAACTAAGAGATAAAAACGAGTAAAAAGACTTATAAAAATAAGTATACCGCTTAATAACATGAAGTTCTTACTTATAAATCTTTTCATTTCCTCAAACCTCTAATTGTAAATATTATAGCATTATAGCTTCCTGGATGTAAAGGTATTAAGTGATATTTTTAGCATAAAAACAGTAAAAATAAAAAATACAAGTATTAACTAAATTAGCATTTAGATTTAAGTGTTTTTCTTCATAAAAAAAAATTTATGTTATATTCTTAATTCTTTTTTACTTGTTATAAGGTTTATTTATTAGTGAATATAAGTTAAAATAGTATTATCGTTTACAATTATTGATAATTTTTATTTGATATCAAGTGTATAGATTTTTACTTATTAATAATTAGTATTATCTCTTTAATAAACATACTAAAATTGATTGGAGCTTGTTATGCCAAATTTCGATTTATTCTTCTACTACAAGAACAGATTCAAAATAAGAAATAGTTTTTTCTTGGAATCATTGTCGCCAAAATTAAAAACCCTTATCTTATTTCATTATCGAGAAGATAATTTTAAATTAATAGACAACCTAATTAGATTTTTTAAATTTTTATTGTTTTCAGTAATCTATTTGGTTTTGATTATTTCAATAGATTTCAATTACGAGTCTTTGCATATAATAGGTTATGTAGTTTTTTCATTTATTGGATTTTTTATTGCGCTTATGATGTTATCCTATAATAGAGAATCATTGAAGGATGTAGAGCATGATCACTATTTTAGGATGTTATCTGAAAATAGAAATGAACTTTTAAAACAAATTGCATTAAGAAGAATTAACTATGGATTCTTAAATTGGTTGATACCAGTTTCTTTTCCTTTGTTTTTATACGCAGCTATATTCACTAGTTTTCATTTTATTGTTCAATACATTGTTTTGATAACACTATATTACTTGTTTCTCTTTATCATGATTTTCGCTACACAAAAGCTATTGTTTAAATTTCTAAAGAAAACCATTATTATTGGAGATATATTAATATATATTTTTAGCATATTGATTGTTGGTTGTCCAATAATCTTACATTTTTTGATGCTCATGATTTCATTTTTGTTCGAAAGTGATTTTAGTGTTATGTTGGTATATTTAACCTTATCAATTTTTTTGATTTTCATTTTATGGTACTTAAAAATATTGATTTACAAAACGACTTATAACTATAGTGTGACACATACCTTATTATTAGGGAATAATAAAAACTATAACGGAAATAAATTAAAAAATCCGCCTTTTTTTATAAAACTTTTTTTAAGTAAAGATAACTTTTCTAATCTTATACTAACAAAGGATCTACTTAGTTTTTATAGAAAAGATAAAAGAGAGACATTTTCCTTATTGTTTTTGATAGTTATGTCTTTTATGTATTCATTTTTTGTTATTACATCTTTAACAAATGAAGAAGCTATTCAATCAGTAATTCCTGTAGATAACACTTTTCTTACTGTAATTATGATTTTGTTTGTTATAGCGAATTATAGATACAAGGAAATTAATTGGCTTAGTAGTGAAGGAAAAAATTTGGAGTTATTTAAAAAATTAGAATACGAACCTTTAAGTTTATATAAGTCTAAACTTAAACTTAACTCAATTATTCTCTTACCGATGATTTTAATTTATGTAGTTTCTCCATTATTTTTTATATTTAGCTACAATTACGCAGGAATGATGTATGCGTTTATAAGGGTAGTATTTATCTTTACTTACGCATTAATTATTTTAGAATATCCTTTAATTAGTGATGCTAGGAAAACATTAGTAAATAAGTATAAAAACAAATTGTTTATGAGAGCTTCTGACTTAGTCATGTTTATATTCTTTATTCAAGGAGTAGGTTTATCGTTTTTTCTAACATTTGTTTTTGAGAAATTATCAATTTTAGAGTATTCTTATTTATATTGGATTTTTATAGTAGTTATGTTTTTAGTGATGGTTATATTTAAGATTAGATTTTTGTATATTAGAAGAAGCTTTAGAAGGGAAGAGGCATACAAATGGTAGAATTAAAAAATGTGTCATTTAAGTATTCAGATATAGATATTATTTTAGATAAAGCTAATATGACGTTTGATAATAAAAAGATTACTGTTATATTAGGTAAAAACGGTATTGGTAAGACAACTCTTTTAAGTTTAATTGATGGTTTTCTAACCCATGATGAGGGATATGTTTTAAAAGCTGATGATGCAATCTACATTTATGATAATCCAAATCTTTATGAGTATTTAACTGGAGATGAGTACATAGAGTTAATTAAAAGAATCGGAAAAAAAGAAATGATTGCTAATTTGGATGAACTAATTAAAGATTTAGAATTGAAAGACTCAATGAACAAACTAATTTCTGCATACTCATTAGGTATGAAACATAAATTAGCTTTACTCACAGCTTTATCGTTGAACTATCAATTGTATCTAATAGATGAGCCCTTAGCTTCTTTAGACCCTGATAGTCAATCATTCATGATAGATTTTTTTAAAAAGATGAGAAACTCAGGGAAAAGTCTTATTATTTCGACTCATATGTTAAATGTAGCTTATGAGTTAGCTGATGAAATTGTTATATTTAGAAATCATAAATTAGAAAAATTTAGAAATGATTATAAAAACTATGATGATTTTAAGAAGTTTGTTGTAGATTCATTGAGAGTTGAAGAGCTATTAGAAATTAAGTAATAGATACTGATTAAACTTTTTTGTTTTTTGCATGTTTTTAATTCAAAAAGGGTATTTATTTACCTAATTAAAATACTTTTAATATAGTTGCTATTTAATTGTTAATTTTAATGCTTCTGATTTTTTGTAAATATGATATAATAAACTAAAAAAATTGCTGAGGTGAATTATGGAAATAGTACGTTTTATTTTACTAGTTGTAATCGGAGGGTTAATTGGATGGTTAACTAATAAAGTCGCGATTAAAATGCTATTTAGGCCCATTAATCCACATAAATTTCTAGGGCTTACTTTCCAAGGAGTATTTCCAAGAAGAAAAGATGAAATTGCGGTGTCTTTAGCTGATATTATTGAAACAGAGTTATTGTCAAAAGACGTATTAATGGACCAATTACTTGATGAAGAGAAGTTAGACATCATTAAAGATAGGTTAAAAACTGTAATAGTTGAAAAATTGTCAGAAGCTATTCCTTCTGTTTTATCTATGATGTTAGGTGGAGATGTAAAAGGATTCGTTAGAAAATATATCGATAAGCATGGAGATGAAATTTTCAATCAACTAATCGATGAGTTTAGAGATGCAGGGTTAGAAAATATCAATATACGTGAAATTGTAAAGAATCGTATTGATGAATTAGATTTTGTGGAGTTTGAGAAAATAATATTTGGTTTAATGAATAAAGAATTAAGATTTGTAGAGATTATTGGATTGTTTTTAGGAGCTATTATTGGCGTCATTCAATACTTAGTAACGATTCTTATCTAAGATTTTTTAAATATTGTTTAATAAAAGGATGATTTTATGAAAGAATATATTGAAATAGCCTTAAATGATTTAGTTATGAGAGGCTATGAAAACAAGAGAAGTAGAAATGAATGTCTTGTTATGTTCCATGGTTTTACAGGTAATAAAATGGAAACAAGTAGGATGTTCTTAAGTATAGATCAAATGTTAGAAAAAGAAGATATTTCTTCTTTAAGATTTGACTGGTTTGGTCACGGAGAAAGCGACTTAGATTTTTCTTCTATTGATGTAGATATTTTATTATCTCAAGGTAGAAAGATATTAGAGTATGCAAAAAAACGATATCAAAAAGTCTATCTATTAGGTTTCTCTATGGGCGGAGCTTTGGCAATAAATTTATTAGAACTTGAACCTGATAAACTAATCCTTATTTCTCCAGCGATTAATATGCACGAAATAAGTTCAAAGACTTATGAGTTAGGGAAAAAACTTAGTAATGGTTTAGTTGATTTAAGAGGTTTTTATTTAAGTAAGAACTTCTGTGATTCATTGAAGAAATTAGAATATAAAAACAATATCTCAAGATATAAACAACCTGTGTTGGTTATACATGGTAATAAAGATTTGGCTGTACCTATTGAACTTAGCAGGGGCTTAGTTCAATCAGTTGAAGATTGTAAGTTTGTAGAAATCGATGGGGCAGATCATGGATATTCAACCTATGAGTTTACAAATACAATCAATGAGTCCATTAAGCATTTTCTTTAATTTTTTTAAAATAATAATGTTCGTTTATTAAGAAATAAGGTTATACAATAATCTTGTTTCTTTTTTTATATAATCTTATCATGATTTAAATATAAAAAGTAAATGTAAAGTATGCTTGACATTAGAAAAAAACTTTGTTAGAATATATGTAAAGTAAGCTTTACATATTGAAGGGGGATGTATTTTGAAAAATAAACTAGAAGAATTACGCAAGACTCGAGGAATCAGCCAAGAAGAGTTGGCTGATCAACTTGAAGTTTCAAGACAGACTATCGGCTCGCTTGAAAATGGGAGATATAATCCTTCCATTATATTAGCTTTTAAAATAGCACGATTTTTTGAATTAAGTATTGAAGAGATTTTCATTTATGAGGAGGAAGAAAAATGAAAAAAGAGTTTAAATCTTATATTTTCTATATGGGGATAGCAGTATTTGTTATTGGGGTATTGTTGAAGTTAGTTTTGCCAGAAAATGAAGGGATTCAAGATACGCTTCTAGGAGTTCTCTCTGGATTTGGAGGTGGTATTATTGGGGTAGGAGTAGTAAATATATTATTGAAAAAAATGCTTGAAAAAAACCCTGAAAAAGCAAAACAATATGAGATTAATGAAAAAGATGAAAGAAACATTACACTTCGAGAAAAATCTGGATATGCAACTTGGTATTCAACGTTATTTATCTTGGCTGCTGTTTCAATGACTTTTGTAATTCTTGATTATATGGTAGCCGGTTTTGTGGCTATAGGGGCTATGTTTTTACATATAATAAGCTTCTTTATATATTTATCAGTTTATAACAGAAAAATTTAAATTATCTTTTTTGTAAGCAAAAAACTCTTAGTTATTATTAAGACAGAGTTTTTTGCTTTTTTTTCGCGGTAAATATAAATATATTGGTCTTTATGTTATAATCGTATTTATAAAGAGTTTTTAAAAATAATGATATATATTCGGAGGAGTCTGTATGAGAAAAAGAGTGATATCTTTCACTAATATTCTTGGAAAAGCATTTTTTTGTTTG
>JAQUZK010000063.1 GCA_028691335.1 Candidatus Izemoplasmatales bacterium | reverse complement strand
CATATTTTAGTCACAACTGATGAAGGTATAATAAAGATTAATATTTTCGATATTTTTTATGTTGAAACAATGAAACACTATTTGATTATTCATTCAAGGGACGGAGAATTTAAAAGCAGAACTTCAATGAAAAAAATGGAAGATGAATTAAAAGAAGGTAGTTTTTTTAGATCAAATTCTTGTTATTTAGTTAACATGGATGAAGTAACAGGTGTTAAGGGCGATTATGTGATTATTAATAAAGAAAACTTGAAGATTAGCCGACCTAGAAAAAAAGAATTTATGGAAGCTTTAGCCAGTCACTTCGGAGGTAAACTATGAGTGATCCTTTATTAGATATTCCTAGAATATACACCGGAATAGCTGAATGGCTTTTTTCTTTAGTTTATATAATCTATGCAAAAAAAAGATTTACTGGCTTTAAATTATATGCATCTATATTTGGTTTTTGTGCTGCTATAATCGGGTTTCAACTTTTAGCTGGAATTCTACCTATAAGTTTATGGATTCCTGGAATGGTAGTCGCTTTCCTTTTAATGTTTCTATTTATATTCTGCTTAACAAATCAAAATATTTACTCAGCTGGGTATGTCACAGTATTAGCGTTTGTGGCAGCGGAATTTATTGCTTCTTTTCATTGGCAGTTATATTATTACGCAGTACAAACATTTCATATAGAATTTAATTATTTAGCGGAAATTCTATTAGTAATAATATATGGTGGTGGTTTTACAAGTGTTTATTTGCTTGAAACTAGATACTACAAAAAAGGGATGATTATCGAAATAAACCAAAATGATTTATTATCTTTTGTTGGGATCGGCGTTATGATCTTTACTGTTAGTAACATTTCTTTTGTTAGTGTAAACACTCCGATTTCTGGAAGATATCCTGCAGAAATATTCTATATCAGATCTTTAGTTGATTTTGCCGGATTAGTAATCTTATATTCTCAGCGAGAGCATAAATTAGCTGTAAAAAGTCGGATTGAGTTGAATGCTATGGAGAGTCTTTTAAACAAGCAATACGAACAATATAGTATGTCTCAAGATAGCATTGATATTATCAATCAAAAATATCATGACTTAAAAAATCAAATTATTGTAATTAGATCCGAAAAAGATGATTTAAAAAGAGAAAAATATCTTGAAGATTTAGAAAACAGTATCAAAGCTTATGAAGCCCAGTATAAAACCGGAAACCAAGTTTTAGACACTATTCTTACATCTAAACTTTTGACTTGTATTGAGAATGACATTACTGTTACTTGCGTAGCTGACGGTAGTCTGTTGGATTTTATACCTACTATGGATCTTTGTTCTATTTTTGGTAACGCTCTTGATAATGCAATTGAAGGTGTTATGAAGATTGATGATAAAGACAAGCGGTTAATAAAAATTGGTGTTTTTTCACAGAATGATTTATTGTTAATTAAGATTGAAAACTATTTCCAAAACATTCTTGAGTTTCATAGTGGAAATTTACTTACAACAAAAAAGGATACTAGATATCACGGGTATGGCTTGAAGAGTATTAAAAGCATCGTTGATAAACATGGAGGTAGTATTTCCATTAAAACTGATAACAATTGGTTTAAACTTGTAATTTTAATGCCTATGACTAATAAAGAATGACAGATTATGCAAATTTTTTGACAGATTGCGCCTTTTAAATTGGCGTAATCTTTTTTTATGCTAAAATTATATTAACTAGTATGATAGCGCTTTTACAATTCAAAGAGCTATTTTATCTATTATTGAAAGGCGGGTAAAAAAATGAAAAATAAGGATATCATCAGTAAGATGACCCTGGAAGAAAAAGCTTCATTTATGTCTGGAAAAGATTTCTGGACAACTATGGATTTAAAAAAGTATGATATTCCATCAATCTTCTTGTCAGACGGCCCACATGGTTTAAGAAAACAAGCTGCAGCAGCCGATCATTTAGGCTTAAATGCAGGTGTTCCAGCAACTTGCTTTCCAACTTCAGCTACAGTAGCTAACAGTTGGGATGAAAAGCTTGGAGAAGAAATGGCTACTTACTTAGGAAAAGAAGCTGCAAGTTTGGATGTTAATGTATTATTAGGTCCTGGAACAAACATTAAAAGAAATCCTCTATGCGGTAGAAATTTCGAATATTTTAGCGAAGACCCTTTGCTTGCAGGAAAAATGTCAGCTGCTTATGTTAGAGGAATACAATCAACTGGAGTTAGCGCTTGCTTAAAGCATTTCGCGGCTAATAACCAAGAGTTCAGAAGAATGGTTATTGACTCTATCATCGATGAAAGAACTTTGAGAGAAATTTATTTGAAACCATTTGAAATAGGAATTAAAGAAGGTAACTTAAAGTGTTTAATGTCTTCTTATAATATGGTTAATGGTACTCATACAAATGAGAATATTCATCTAATGAGAGATATTCTACGTGATGAATGGAATTATCAAGGAATGGTAGTAACTGACTGGGGTGGGTCAAATGATAGAGTTAAAGGGTTAATAGCCGGCAACTCGCTTGAAATGCCTACTACTGGTGGCGAAACAAATGAAGAAATCATTAAAGCAGTTAAATCTGGTGAAATCTCAGAAGATGTATTAGATGAGAATTTAGATAGATTATTAAATCTAGTATTCGATACAAGTAAAGCTGTTAATGCTAGTAAAGAAAGTTTTGATAAGGAAAAACATCACTTGATGGCTCAAAAAGTAGCTGAAGAATCTATGGTATTGCTTAAAAATGATAATGCATTACCATTAAATAATAAAGAAAAAGTAGCTGTAATAGGTGATTTCGCAAAAACTCCTAGATATCAAGGTGCTGGTTCTTCTATTGTTAATCCTACTAAATTAGATAATACCATTGATGTAATTGCTGATTTTGATATTAACTATATCGGTTTTGAACCTGGATATAATCGTTATGGGAAAAAAAGTAATAGCTTAATTAAAAAAGCTTTAAAATTGGCTGAACAAGCTGAGACAATTTTGCTTTACATAGGTTTAGATGAGTTTAGTGAAGTTGAAGGTTTAGATAGAAAAGATATGCTAATTCCTTCTAATCAACTTGAACTATTTAATAATTTAAAAACTTTAAAGAAAAAAATTGTTGTGGTATTAGCGTGTGGTAGTGCTATAGAAATGGATTTCGCTGATGATGCAAATGCTATATTACACACTTACTTAAGTGGTCAAGCTGGGGCGAAAGCTGCTTTAAACATTCTTACAGGCAAGATAAATCCTAGCGGAAAACTTTCTGAAACACATCCGTTTAAGTATGAAGACACTCCTACTGCTAAGTACTTCCCAGGAAAAGAAGTTACAGCTGAATATAAAGAAGGTTTATATGTTGGATATCGTTATTTTGATACTAATAATGTAAAAGTTAGATATCCTTTTGGATATGGTTTATCTTATACAAGTTTCGAGTATTCTGATTTAGAAGTAAATAAGAATGAAGTTACTTTCAAAATAAAGAATACTGGAAAATTTAACGGTAAAGAAATTGCTCAAGTATATGTAAAAGCTACAAACTCTAAAGTTTACCGACCTGAAAAAGAGCTTAAAGGATTTGTTAAAGTTGATTTGAAGGCAAATGAAACTAAGACTGTATCAGTAAAATTAGGTGAAGATGCTTTTAAATTCTTTAATCCTGATTCATTGAAATGGGAAGTAGAAAAACTTCAATATGAAATTCTAGTTGGAGCTTCCTCAACTGATATCCGTTTAAAATCAAAATTAGATGTTGATGGAATAAACATTAAAACAACTTTAGATTTAAAAGATATTCCTTCTTATAAAAGTGGAAAAATACAAGATGTAACCACTGCTGAGTTTGAAAAAATACTTGGACGTGAAGTTCCTAAGTCCACTTATAATTTCTATAAAAAGAATCGATTAGTTGTTGGGTATAATACAACAGTTGATCAGCTAAGATACTCTAGAAGATGGGTTGGTAGAGCTTTTTCTGGAGGTATTAGATTCGCTATAAAATTATTACATGGGTTAGGAAAAAGAGAAGCCGCTAATACTCTTGCGATGGGAGTAGTTCATTTACCGATGAGAGGCATGGCTCACATGTCTGGTGGAGCAATCAGTTGGGGGCAATTGGACGGTTTAATTATGATGTTTAATGGTCACTTCTTTAAAGGTTTTGGCAAATTCTTAAAAGAAGGTAGAATAAAATCAAAAAAAAGAAAAATGCTAAAGAAAGAGGAAAAAAGTAATGAATAAAGTAGAAAATACAGCAGAGAAAAAACCAAGTGCAATTAAGGATTTCTTCCAAAAATTAGGACAAACTGCATTTGTACAATGGTGGGTAAAAATTTGGAATAATTTCAAGAAGAAACACCCTAATATAGCTCAGTTTTTTGTGTTCTTTATGTTGAGTAACGGTGTTACAGTGTTACAAATGGTTTTAATGCCTTTATTGAAATCGATTTTCGCTACAACAAATTTGATAAATCAAAACTTCCAAATTTTGAGCTTAGGTAAAAACTTAGATGGATCAACTTATTACATGTTTGATTTCGAAGCTGGGTCTATAGCTAGTGGTGGAGGCGGAGGATTAGCATTCTTCTTAGCTGTTCAAATAACTTTGCTTATAGCTCAAATTATTAACTTCTTCGCTCAAAGAAACATTACGTTTAAGTCAGATGGTAATCCTTGGAAAGCTGCTATGTGGTATGGAATAGCTTATATAGCAATCACTTTCTTCGCTTCTGCATTAAGAGGTTTATATACTGTTCCTATTTACAATTTGTTGATGAACACATGGGGTATGGGTGCTGCTGGAGAAACTATAGCTGACTTTATAACAATGATTATTTATTCGGCAATATCATTCTGGGTTTTCTTCCCTATCTTTAAATTAATATTCCCGCAAAGTAAAGAAAAAAAGCAAGAATTAGAAGCAAAAAGTAACTAGTAAGGTGTGATGTAAATGAAATTAATAACCTTTGGAGTTCCCGCCTATAACTCACAGGATTATCTTGAAAAATGTGTTAATTCTTTAGTTGTAGGTGGTGATGAGGTTGAAATAATTATAGTTAATGATGGTTCTACTGATAGGACCGAGGAAATAGCTTTAGCTTTTAAAGAAAAATATCCTAATATTGTTAAAGTAATTTCAAAAGAGAATGGTGGTCATGGTTCAGGTGTAATGGCAGCGCTTAATAGTGCAACTGGATTGTATTACAAAGTTGTTGATTCAGATGATTGGCTTGAAGAAAAAGCACTATTAAAATTTTTAGATATTCTTAGAAATCATTTAGAAAAAAATGACTTAGCTGATTTATATATTACTAACTTTATATATGACAAGGTTTCTTTGAATAAATTCTATATTAGACAGTTTACTAGACACTTTCCACAAGAAAAAATGATCAGTTGGTCAAAAGTAGGAAAATTCTATGGTGCTCAAGTTTTATTAATGCATTCTTTAACTTACAATACAAAAAAACTAATCGAAAGTAATATAGATTTACCTAATCATACTTTCTACGTAGATAATATTTATGCTTATAAACCTTTGCCTCATATGAATAAGATTTACTATATTGACTTAAATCTTTACCACTATTTTATCGGCAGAGAAGACCAATCTGTAAATTTAAAGGTATTTACTAAAAGGTATGATCAACAAATAAGGGTTATGAAAGAAATGATAACAGCTTATACTTTTAATGATATTAAAAATATGTCAAAAGGATTATCTAGGTATATGTTACATGATTTAGCTGCGATAATGATGACTACAATCTTATTTACAGTAGCTGAGGATGATGACGATAGACGAGTAGCTTTGAAAGAGTTATGGTTGTTTATTAAAAACTATGATTATGATATGTATAAATTTTTAAGATGGCAATCTATGCCAATGATTGTGAATTCATTGCCTTGGCGACTTAGAGGTAAAGTCATGGTTACAGGTTATAAGTATTTAAGAAGACGATTAAAACTTGGATAAAAATACAATTTAGCCACGAAAATCGACAGAGTAGCCAAAGAGCAAAAAAATGAATGATGTTTTATGGTATTTTAGATATGTGAAAGCGTTCTCAGGAGATTTTTATCTGGTTGAGAAATGTTTTTATAAAAAAATTAAAAGAAGGAGAAAAAAGTATGAATTTTTTAAGAAACAACAAATCTGCAGTTGCTAAAAAGTTTTTAGGTTTCTTCATGTTGTTATTATTCGGTTCATTCCTATTCACTCTAGTAGCAGTTGACGCTGCTGATATGGTTGAAAATGATGGAATGTATTATTCTGATTTTGACAGTTTTGAAGATGTTGAAGCTGCTGCAAGCGCATTGAACGTAAGAATAGCTGAAGAAGGTTTTATTCTTATGAAAAATAATGGTGTTTTACCTTTTGCAAATGTTGAAAACATAACTGTACTAGGTAAAAACTCAACAAATCCTGCCTATGGTGGTGGCGGTTCCGGTGGTGGAGATGCATCAACTGCAATCGGGATTTATGAAAGCTTAACAGCTGCTGGCTTTAGAGTAAACGAATTAGTTCAAGGTTTTTATGAAGACAATGAATTGTCAGGCGCTGGAAAAGCTGCACCTGGAATGTTTGGTGGACCTACTACTATTGGTGAAACTCCTGTAGCTGATTATCCAAAAAATGTTACAGACTCATTTAAACTTTATAATGACGCTGCTGTAGTAATTATTACTAGATCTGGTACTGAAGGCGTTGATAACGTAAGAGGCGGAGTTGATGATAGCGGTAATCCTGTTATCACTGATAACGTTGATACAACTAAACATTACTTAGAGCTTAATACTAATGAATTAGATTTATTAGAAATGGCTAAAGAAAACTTTGATAATATAGTTGTAGTTATTAATAATAGTGCTCCTCTTGAATTAGGCGTATTAGAAGATGATCCAGAAATTGATTCAATCATTTGGGCTGGTCATCCAGGAAACAGTGGTTTCTTAGCTTTAGGTAGAATATTAAATGGTTCAGTTAACCCTTCTGGTAGAACTCCTGATATTTATCCAAGAGATTTCACTTTAGATCCTACTTACCAAAATTTCGCTGATAATTCACAAGTTGGCGCTACTAGCCAAATTATGGAATCAGATGGAACTAAATTCCCTTCAGTAATTGGTGGATTCTGGGGAACTGGTGGAACTGACGTAGTAATGTACGAAGAAGGTATCTACGTGGGATATCGTTATTACGAAACAAGATCTGCTGTTGAAGGTGGAACTTGGTATGAAGATAATGTATTATATCCATTTGGTTATGGTTTGAGTTATACTGATTTCACTTGGGAAGTTGTAAATTCTACAAGTAATGCAAGTGACTTATCTAAAGATGGAAAGATTGAAATTACAGTAAAAGTTACTAATGTTGGTGACGTTGCTGGTAAAGATGTTGTTCAATTATACTATACAGCTCCTTATATTAATGGAGAAATTGAAAAATCAGAAGTTGTACTTGGTGATTTCGCTAAGACTGATACAATTAAACCAGGAAGTTTTGATCTAGTTACATTAACAGTTTATGTACAAGATA